>JBKPLN010000229.1:0-10603 GCA_046731635.1 Pseudomonadota bacterium
AGATCGGCGCGCTATCGATCGAGGAGGCGAGGGCGGCGACCATACGTCATCCCGGAGCGATAATGTTTGCAGATAACACTCGAGCGCTCAGCGCTCCGCGGAAAAAACGATAGTCTCGCCGTTTTCCGTCCCGCGCAAGCGCGGGCCCCGGCACTCGATTCCCGCTTCCCGAGAATGAACGCTTCGGACTCGCCCTGATCAATGCTGCCCTGCATCGGCTGCAGTGGCGATTCAGCGCAATTGCGGCTAGAACGCGCGCCTGTCCGGGAGCCCTCGAATGTCGGCTGTTGCCGAGCCAATCCAGCATATCCTGCATGACGATAAGCTGGCACGCCGCAATGCCATCGTGCTGGCGGTTGCGCAGGCGCTTGCCGGCGGCAACAACACGGTCATCGTTTCCACCGCCAGCATAATCGGGGCGGTGCTCGCGCCGGACAAGGGGCTCGCAACACTGCCGGTCACCGCGATGGTGTTTGGCATGTGGCTCGGCACGCTGCCATTGGGCGTGCTCGCGCGTCATTTCGGGCGCCGCTTTGCCCTGCAGAGCGGTTCGGTCTTCGGAATTCTCTCGGGGCTTATTTCCTATGCGGCGGTGATGAACGGCAGTTTCTGGCTGCTCCTCGTCGGTACATTCTGCGGCGGGCTTTACGCGGCCGCGCACCAATCCTACCGCTTTGCGGCTGCAGATACGGCAAGCGATGCGTACAGGCCGAAAGTGGTTTCCTGGGTTTTGGCCGGCGGCGTCTTTGCGGCCGTGCTGGGACCGCAGCTTGTCATCTTCACAAAGGATCTGCTGTCTCCACATCTGTTCGCAGCGAGTTATCTAGGCCAGTCGGTGTGTGCATTGGCGGCGGCCATTGTGCTGCAGTTCGTCAAGGTGCCGCCGCTCGGACCAGCGCCTCATAATGGGGCGCGGCCACTCGGCGAGATCGTGCGCAGCGCACGTTTCATTGTTGCTGTTGCTTGCGGGATCGCGAGCTACGGCATGATGAACATGGTGATGACCTCGGCGCCGCTCGCGATGGTCGGCTGCGGTCATTCGGTCACCGATGCAGCACTCGGCATCCAGTGGCACGTGCTCGCGATGTATGCGCCAAGCTTCGTCACCGGCGCCTTGATTGCGCGCTTTGGCGTCGAGCGGATCACAGGCGTCGGCCTGGCATTGATTGCCGCGACTGCCGTGGTGGGGATCTCCGGCATCACCGTGGCGCATTTCTGGATCGCGCTGGTGCTGCTCGGGCTCGGATGGAACCTGTCCTTCATCGGCGCAACCACCATGGTGACGCAGTGCCATCGGCCGTACGAGCGCAACAAGGTTCAGGCGTTTAATGACTTCCTGATCTTCGGCAGCATGGCGTTGAGTTCGTTTTCTTCGGGCCAGTTGCTCGAAAAATTCGGCTGGACCGCGATCAACGAGGTGATCTTCCCCACCATTTTCGTGACCGGTGCCATGCTGTTGTGGCTTGCGCTGCGGCCACGACCGGCAACGATATAGATCAGCGGCATCGCTTGGCTGGTGAGCAACCGCCGTTTGAGAACGGTGTTGGCGTACCGGATTCCGGCGCTTCAACTTTCGTTGATAAACTTTCTCCGCTTGCTCCTCAGGAGTACCCTCGCTGCAGCTGGATTCGATTTCGAGCACTGTCATTCAGCGGCCAATCGAACAATCGAATTCTCGACCGAGAACGTCTTGCCGTTCAAATCGGAACTGAGGGAGGAGAACCGGCATGTCAACCACACACATTCAACCCACGCCAACCTCGCCACTCGCAGGCGTCGCGTTACTACGCGCGATGGCAGACAAGTGGTGGCTCCTGCTGCTGCGCGGAATTGCCGCCATTGTCTTCGGCATTCTCGCCTTCATCTGGCCGGTCATCACCTTGCTAACATTGACTCTCCTTTGGGGAGCTTTCGCGCTGGTCGATGGCATTTTCGCGCTCTGGGGAGCGATTGCAGGCCCCGGCGGCCAGACCGGTTCCCGCGTATGGCTCGCTATCGTCGGCATTGCCGGGATCCTCGCCGGCCTGCTGGCATTTGCGTGGCCAGGCATCACCGCCCTAGTGCTGCTGGTGTTCATCGCGGTGTGGGCAATCATTATTGGCGTCATGCAGATCTGGGGCGCGATCCAGTTGCGCAAGGAGATCGAGGGGGAATGGCTGCTGATCCTCAGCGGCCTGCTCTCGGTTGCCTTCGGTGTTCTCTTGTTGGTTCAGCCCGGCGCCGGCGCACTGGCGGTGGTCTGGATCATCGGCTGGTACGCGATCCTCGCCGGGTGCATTTACATCGCGCTTGCGTTTCGGCTGAAGAAACTCAAGCATCCGGCTTGACCGGACGCTCGTTGCGCATTCCGCATGTGGAGCTCCGGGATTGAGCCGGAGCAGCACTTGCCATCGGCCGAATTGCGTCGGGTTCGCGCAGGCGCGGTGACCTCGCTCGCCGCGTTGTGGCTTGGCTGTTGCGGTAGCGACTCTGCGTGTGCCCAGGTCTCGCCGCAAGCGAACGAAACCGGAGGTGCGATCAGTCTGGGCGGACGCGGCTGGTCCGCCCCCGAAGGAAAACCATCAGATCGCGCGCCGAACCAGCTTGAATTCGACTTCCGCGGCGGGTTCGCAACCGACTATATTTATCGTGGCACTACACTCTCGGATCACAAGCCGGCAGTCGGCGCCGCCATCGAGGGCCACGTTCGCACAACTCTACGCTGGTGTAGCGGTCGCGAGTGTCAAGCTGCCGACCCAGCCGTCCGCTGAAATCACAATGAGCGGCGGCAAACGATCGGAAATGTCGATTTTGATCTCGGCGCGACCTACTTCCTCTATCCAGGAGAAATCGTCGGCAGTGGGAGCAATGGCATTGACTATTGGGAAGCGGCTATCCGCGCCGACAAAAAGATCTCGGAATCTATCCGTATGGCTGGAGGATTTGCATATTCACCAAACGTCTCGAACACGGGCGCCTGGGGTTGGTACGCGGCCGCCGGCGTTGGGTACATCGTGCCGGGCAACTTGCTTCCGATTGACGTCGGTGTGTCATTCTCGGGCGCCGCCGGTTATTCCTGGTTCGGCAACCAGTCGCCGGACCTTGGCGGCTTTCCGCTTCCCGCCTATCTGAATTGGCAGGCCGGCGTGACCTTCACCCGGAAACACTTCAGTCTGGACCTGCGCTACTACGACACCAATCTCTCAAAGGAAAACTGCTTTGTGTTTACCGGCGATCCCAATGCGCGCCCGGGCGGCACCGTCAATCCTGTCACCAACCCGGAGGGCCTAGTCTCCAATTGGTGCAGCGCGACGTTTGTCGCAAAACTTTGGTTCGCGCTGAAATAGCTTAACCGGGGGCCGTTTCGACTTTATTCCTATAGGAGAATACTCGCCGTCCTGAGTGACCGACCAGAATCTCCGCTGCAGGCGGGCGACGGCAGCTTGCCTTTTCAGGATTGAACGCAGGACGCGCAAATAAAACGAAGACGCGCGCCAAATATTCACGCTCACGGTCCGGTCAATAACAGAAAAAAGCCGGTGCCACGGAATACCTTGTTCCGTCGCACTATTTACGCGTTGCGCAGTCCACAACTTTTTGGCTATATCCGCGCGCTTACCGGTCGGGGTGAAGCGCCCTTACAAGCGGCCATCCTCGACGCTCCTGGCGCCGGCGGGAGCGTTCGTCCCGCCAGCACCATTCAAATCGAGGACAATGGCCAACATGAATACGTTGTGGATGATCGTCGGCTGTGGGGTGCTTGCGATCGTATACGGGATCTGGGCGACCCAATCGGTGATGAGCGCCGATCCCGGCAGCAAGAAGATGCAGGAGATCTCCGAGGCCGTGCGCGAGGGCGCGCAGGCCTATCTCAGGCGGCAATACGCCACGATCGGCATCGTCGGCATCGTGGTTTTCCTGATCATCGGGTTCACGCTTGGCTGGCTGGTGGCGGTCGGCTTTGCCATTGGCGCCATCTTGTCGGGCGCCACGGGCTTTATCGGCATGAACGTTTCGGTGCGCGCCAACGTGCGCGTGGCGCAGGCCGCCACGAAGTCGCTCGCCGGCGGCCTTGGACTCGCATTCAAGGCCGGCGCCATAACCGGCATGCTCGTCGCAGGTCTCGCGCTGCTTGGCGTTACGCTCTATTTCGGCTTCCTCACAGGCACGCTGCACAAGGCGCCGAATGATCGCACCGTGATCGATGCGATGGTCGCCCTGGGTTTTGGCGCGTCGTTGATTTCGATCTTCGCCCGTCTCGGCGGCGGCATCTTCACGAAAGGCGCCGACGTCGGCGGGGATCTGGTCGGCAAGGTCGAAGCGGGCATTCCGGAAGACGATCCGCGCAATCCTGCGACGATCGCAGACAACGTTGGCGACAACGTCGGCGACTGTGCCGGCATGGCAGCCGATCTGTTCGAGACCTACGCGGTCACCATCGTTGCCACCATGGTTCTGGCTTCAATTTTCTTCGCCAATACGCCGATGTTGATGCCGATGATGATCTTTCCCCTGGCCATCGGGGGCGCGTGCATCATCACGTCGATCATCGGCACGTTCTTCGTGCGCCTGGGTAAGAAAGAATCGATCATGGGAGCCCTCTACAAGGGCTTTATCGCCTCTGCGGTGCTCTCGCTCATCGCCATCTGGTTCGTCACCGACTACCTGATCGGCATGGGCCCGATCGCCGGCGCGTCCTTCACGGGCAAGGCCCTGTATATCTGCGCGGTCATAGGCCTGGTGGTGACCGGTTTGATCATCTGGATCACCGAATACTACACCGGCACCAATTTCCGCCCCGTGAGGTCGATCGCTTCGGCGTCCGTCACCGGCCACGGCACCAACATCATTCAAGGCCTGGCAGTGTCGCTGGAAGCGACTGCACTGCCGGCTCTGGTCATCATTGCCGGCATTCTCGTCGCTTACGCGCAAGCGGGACTGTTCGGCATTGCCATTGCGGTCACCTCGATGCTGGCGCTTGCCGGCATGGTTGTTGCGCTCGATGCGTTCGGGCCGGTCACCGACAATGCAGGCGGCATTGCCGAGATGGCGGGTCTGCCAAAAGCCGTGCGCAAATCTACCGACGCGCTCGACGCAGTGGGCAACACCACAAAGGCGATTACCAAGGGCTACGCCATCGGCTCTGCCGGCCTGGGTGCGCTGGTGCTGTTCGCGGCTTACAACCAGGATCTGCGTTACTTCATCAGCACAGCCTCCCAGCACCCGTACTTCCAGGGCATTCAACTCGATTTCTCGCTCAACAGCCCGTACGTGGTGGTCGGTCTCCTGTTCGGCGGCTTGCTGCCATACCTGTTCGGGGCGCTCGGGATGACCGCCGTTGGCCGCGCCGCCGGTGCAATTGTCGAGGAGGTGCGCCGGCAATTTCGCGACAAGCCGGGCATCATGAAAGGCAAGGACAAGCCGGACTACGGGCGTGCCGTCGACATGCTCACGAAGGCGGCGATCAAGGAAATGATCGTGCCGTCATTGCTGCCGGTCTTGTCGCCGATCGTGTGCTACTTCGCGATTTACTTCATCGCAGGCGGCGGACCTGCCGGCAAATCCGCGGCGTTCTCCGCAGTCGGCGCCATGCTGCTGGGTGTCATCGTTACAGGGCTTTTCGTCGCCATCTCGATGACATCGGGCGGTGGCGCTTGGGACAACGCCAAAAAATACATCGAGGACGGCCACTACGGCGGCAAGGGCTCGGATGCTCACAAGGCCGCCGTGACTGGCGACACCGTTGGCGATCCCTACAAGGACACGGCGGGGCCGGCCGTGAACCCGATGATCAAGATCACCAACATCGTGGCGCTGTTGCTGCTTGCAGTGCTGGCGCGCTGATCGAGGATGAAAACGCAAGGGCCCGCGCGAGCCGCGGCCCTTTTTATGCGCGGCGAACTACAGTTTGAAGCCGACGTTCTTGAATATGTTGCGCAGGTAGCTCAACTCTTGGCCGCCAGTGGTCGTGGTCTGAGAGACGAAGTCGAAGATCTTTCCATCCTTCAGCCCGTAATTGGCGAGCCGCGTGACACGCCGTTCCTTGTCGAAATAGACCGCGATGACGCGCTGATCGGATACTTCGTACGGCATGAAAGCGGCGGAACGCTGAGCTTTTTGCGAGATGTAATAGAAGGCATCGCCGTTGACCGTGGCGACGGTCGAAGGCGTGCCCAGCACGATCAGCACCTGCTCCTGGGTGGCGCCGACGGGAACCTGTTCCAGCGCACCCTCCGGCAGCACGTAGCCGCGCTGCAACGTTTCCTGAGTGAAACCGCAGGCAGCAAGAAGGAATGCTCCCGCCAACGCCAACGGGAGACGGTACCTTCGAGAAATCGTTTTTGAACCCGAATCCGGCAGCTTCATTTCAGACTTGCATCAAAAGGGACGTTGACGTACGCGGCAGCCGCTGTCACCCCGAACAGACCCGATGATCTTTCCCCTGTTTCGCCGCAGCTCGCGGCAGAACACCATTTCGACCCTGTATGGCACGATCGTGGCACAGGCGCGATTGTCCTGTTTTTACCGCGAATACGGCGTCCCCGACACGGTCAATGGGCGCTTTGACCTCCTCGTTTTGCATCTCGCGATTGTCCTGGACCGTTTGGCGGAGGGTTCCGAATTGCGGGCCCTGGGTCAGGGTCTTTTCGACCGATTTTGCGAGGACATGGACGATAATTTGCGCGAAATCGGTATCGGCGACCTATCAGTGCCAAGGGAAATGCAGCGCATTGGCGAAGCCTTTTATGGGCGCGCGCAGGCCTACCGCAACGCGCTGGCATCGGAGGGGGACGGGGCATTAGTCGCGGCCTTGGCCAGGAATATCTACGGTGGTGCGGTCCCCGAGCCGGCTGCGCCCATACGCCTTGCAGCCTATATTCGGGAAGCGGTACGGGGTCTTGGGGCCCAGCAACCAGCCGACCTTTTGGCGGGTAAGCTGCGAATGGCGGACCCGAGACGTTAATGTTCCTGTTGAAAAGCTAAAACTGCTCGGCAGAAGACTGAAACCTATGCAGAACAGCCAAACCCCGTGGAGCGTGCCAGTGGCCGTCGATGAAATCCCGGACACCGGCCTCCATGTCGAGATTGATGCGCCCGACAGTATCCGCGCCCACCTTGCCGGGCTTGCGGGATTGCGCGAGCTCGGTCGGCTCTCGGGAGTGTTCGATCTGGTGCGCCAAGGGGGGAGCGTGCGCGTCACCGGTCAGGTCAATGCCCGGGTCGGCCAGACCTGTGTCGTCACGCTGGAGCCGATCGAGAGCGAAGTGCAAGAATTCGTCGATTTGAAATTCGCACCGTCGTTGGCGGTGGAGCCCACGAAAGACACGATTGGAGCAGCTGCAGAAGACCCACCAGAACCACTGTCCGATGGCAAAGTGGACTTGGGAGCAATCGCGATCGAATTTCTGCTTCTCGGCATCGATCCCTATCCGCGCAAGCCGGGAGCCGAATTTTCGCCGCTGAAGTCAGAGAGTGGCAGCGCAAAACCGTTCGCGGCCCTGGAAGCGCTGAAAAAGCGCTTGAGCGGCGGTTAGCCGGCCAAAAGGCGGGGCGTCGGGCGATGCAGGTAGCTGAAAACCAACTTGTTTGTCGCGGCCGAGCCGTTATGGTCGCGCCCGTGCGTCTGTTTCAGATGACCGCGATGGCGGCGCAAACGCCGCCAAGAGCGATGCATGCCGGATAAGGTTCGCATCGCGCTCGATGCCATGGGGGGCGACCATGGCGCTACGGTGATATTGCCGGGCGCCGATCTGTCGCTCACCCGCCATCCGGACATCGAATATTTGCTGTTCGGCAACAGCGCGGTCGTGCAGCCTGTGCTCGACGCTCTGCCACGTCTGAAAGCCAAATCGAAACTCGTACACACAGACGTGTCGATACGCATGGATGACAAGCCGAGTCAGGCATTGCGTTACGGGCGCTGGAAGTCGTCAATGTGGTTAGCCATCGACGCTGTGAAAAAACATGAGGCCGATGTCGCCGTCTCGGCCGGAAATACCGGCGCGCTGATGGCGATGGCGCGCTTCAACCTCAAGATGATGGAAGGGATCGAGCGTCCGGCAATTGCCGCGTTGTGGCCCACGCTGAAGGGAGAATCCGTGGTGCTCGACGTCGGCGCTTCGATCGGCGCCAACGAGGCGCATCTCGTTAATCTCGCGGCCATGGGCAGTGCCATGGCCCGCGTGCTGTTCGATATTGAACGGCCGACTGTGGGGCTGCTCAACATTGGCGTTGAAGAAGTCAAAGGCTTAGAGCAGGTGCGGGAGGCGGGGCGCATCCTGCGCGAGGGGCAATTCCCGCATTTCGACTATCATGGCTTTGTCGAGGGAGATGACATCGGCAAAGGTTCGGTCGACGTTGTCGTGACAGAAGGGTTCGCGGGCAATATCGCGCTCAAGACGGCGGAGGGCACCGCGCATCAGCTTGCTACTTACTTGCGCTCGGCCATGAACCGGACGTTGACCGCGCGACTTGGCTATTTGCTCGCGCGGCAGGCGTTCCGAACGCTGAGAGAGAAAATGGATCCGCGCAAAGCCAATGGTGGTGTTTTTCTCGGTCTCAATGGCATTGTGATCAAAAGCCATGGCGGCGCCGACGCTGAAGGCACTGCAGCGGCGATCGACATGGGTTACGACATGGTCCGTTACGAATTGCTCGCCAAGATTGGCCAGTCGATGGCGCGTGATTTGAAAGCGGGCAACACCGCTCTCCTGGCGACCGGAGCAGGCTCGTGACAGTGCTGCGTTCGGTCGTGCTGGGATGTGGCAGCTATCTGCCGAAGCGCATTGTAAGCAATGACGAGTTGGCCCGCTCGGTCGAAACCACCGATGAGTGGATCGTGCAGCGTACGGGCATTCGCGAGCGGCACATTGCTGCGCCAGGCGAGCTTACTTCCGATCTTGCGCTGAACGCGGCGCGGGCGGCGCTCGCCAACGCGCATGTGGAGGCAAGTTCTATCGACCTGATCGTGTTGGGGACCTCGACGCCCGATCAGACTTTTCCTGCGACGGCCGTCTCCGTGCAATGCGGGCTCGGCATTACGCATGGCGCCGCCTTCGATTTGCAGGCGGTGTGTTCGGGGTTTGTCTATGCGCTGCAGGTGACGGATGCGCTGTTGCGGAGTGGCACATACAAGCGTGCCCTTGTGATCGGAGCCGAGACATTTTCTCGCATTCTCGACTGGAACGACCGCACGACCTGCGTCCTCTTCGGCGACGGCGCCGGCGCCCTGGTCCTTGAGGCACAGCCGCAGGCAGGCACCCGGGAGGACCGTGGCATTCTAACTACCCACCTCCGTTCGGATGGCCGACACAAGGGGAAACTCTACGTGGACGGTGGGCCGTCCTCGACCCAAACCGTCGGTCGTCTCCGTATGGAGGGACGCGAGGTTTTCAAGCACGCGGTAGCCATGATCACCGACGTAATCGAGGACGCCTTCAAGGCAACCGGCTATTCGGCTGCCGATATCGACTGGTTCGTGCCACATCAGGCCAACAAGCGCATTATCGACGGGTCCGCCCACAAGTTGGGCATCGCCGCCGAAAAAGTCGTGGTCACCGTGGACCGCCACGGGAACACGTCTGCAGCCTCAATCCCGCTGGCTTTGGCAGACGCCTTGGCCGATCGACGGATCAAGCGCGGCAATCTCATCCTTCTGGAGGCTATGGGCGGCGGCTTTACCTGGGGATCCGCACTCCTGCGGTGGTAACGGCTTCAGGATAGCGTGTTGCTCGCGCGCAATGGGTGGGGGGTATTTTTCACAATCTGGAGTGGCCCCGTTGACCCCTTTTGGCCATGCTAATATCGTCGATAATTCAGCGGGATACCTTCGCCGGGGGCAGGGCAGGCGATGAGCGGAAAAACTGTTACGCGAGCCGACTTGTGTGAGGCGGTGTATCAAAAAGTCGGTTTGTCTCGGACGGAATCGGCGGCGCTGGTAGAATTGGTGCTCAAGGAGATCACCGACTGCCTTGAGCGCGGAGAAACCGTCAAACTTTCGTCTTTTGGATCATTTGTAGTACGAAAGAAGGGCCAGCGAATCGGCCGTAACCCAAAGACCGGTAAAGAAGTACCGATCTCGCCGCGGCGTGTGATGGTGTTCAAGCCGTCGGCGATCCTCAAGCAGCGCATTAACAACGGCAGCGCTGAGCAACAAGCGTAAGCCGATTTCTTCAGCGTAACCGCGTTTGGATCAACTCGGAAGGAGTGGCCCGCTTTGGACAACAAGGCGCCGGACGCATTTCGCACTATCAGTGAAGTGGCGGACGAACTCGACCTACCGCAGCACGTTCTGCGCTTTTGGGAGAGCCGCTTCCATGAAATCAAACCGATGAAGCGCGGCGGCGGCCGTCGCTACTATCGCCCCGACGATATCGATTTGCTGCGTGGCATTCGCCATCTTCTCTATGGCGAAGGTTACACCATTCGCGGTGTGCAACGCATCTTGCGCGAGCAAGGTCCGAAGTTCGTTCAGGTTGTTTGGCAGGAAGGCGCGCCACAGCCGCCGCATGGAAGAGTTGAAGAAGAAGAGTTTGTCGAGGAGGCTGTGATGGCGGACGATATTCCAGCGGACGAAGAGCGTGGCTTGCGCGGTCGCCTATCTTCACTGATCGGTCGGGATCTT
>JBKPLN010000230.1:0-2130 GCA_046731635.1 Pseudomonadota bacterium
GCAAAAGACACCACGCACCGGCTGGCCGACTGGGCCGCCAAGGTGGAGTCGAGGGGCGTCACCATTAAACAGATGTATTGGACACTGGGTCAGTATGACCAACTGTGCGTCTTCGAGGCCCCTGACGACGAGACAGCCGCCGCCGTGTTATTAGCCGCGGATATGCTGGGTAACATTCGCACCCAGACGTTGCGTGCTTTCACTCTCCCCGAAATGGAAAAGATTCTGGCCACCGTGCCCTGATCAGGTTGAGGTGCGGTGCACTAGCCGATGTCCGCTTTGGGTCAAAAGCAGACATTTGCGGTGCAAAACGGTATGTCCGCTTTACCCCCGAAAGCGGACTGTGCGGTGCAACTGGGGGATGTCCGCTAAGGGCCAATAGCGGACATTACACCCTCAGTCGATCAGTTCGTCGGCACTGGCAAGCAGCGAAGGAGGGACCTTGAGGCCGAGCGCCTTGGCCGTCTTAAGATTGATCACCAGCTCGAACTTCGTGGGCTGCTCGACCGGAAGGTCGGCTGGCTTTGTACCCTTGAGGATTCGCTCAGCATAGGAAGCAGCCCTACGATACAAATCAACGTAATCCGGGCCGTACGCAATCAATGCGCCGTCTCTTGCCGCCGGTGGGAAGGGGAAGATCGTTGCCAAATGCGGAAGCAATCAGCCGACCTCGATGCCGGAACACGAACGGGCTTGACTGTATGATGACCGTTGTGTGTACCGAAAACCTTATCCGCATTGATTGGTCGAAAGAATCGCCTAACGTCAGCGCACAATGATCGCGCTGCTATGTTTCGTCCTGGCCGTCCTGGCTGCGCCATTCAAGTCGAAGAGCCGGCTTGAAGCCGAAAACGCGGCGCTCCGACATCAGTTGATCGTTTTGCGGCGTAAAGTGCGGGGCCGAGCCCGGCTGACGAACAACGACCGCTGGTTTCTGATCCAGCTGTATCGCTGGTTCCCATCGATTTTGCAGGTCGTCGCGACGTTCAGCCTCAAACGCTCGTGCGCTGGCATCGGGCCGGCTTTCGCCGCTATTGGTGCTGGAAATCGCGCTCACTGGGAGGGCGGCCGCAGATCGAGACGGACCTCCGTGCGCTGATCCGGCGGATGAGCATCGAGAATCCGCTTTGGGGAGCGCCGCGCATCCACGGCGAACTGCTCAAGCTCGGGTTTGACGTCGCGCAATCGAGCGTCGCCAGGTACATGGTCAAGCGACGTGGACCGCCAAATCAGGGATGGCGCACCTTTCTGCGTAACCACGCGCCGGACATTGTTGCGATGGACCTGTTCATCGTCCCTACAGTTGGTTTCGATCTGCTCTATGCCTTTGTTATCGTCGGTCTGAGCCGCAGAAACCTGGTCTGGATCAACGTCACTACAAATCCGACGGCGGAATGGATCGCGCGTCAAATAACAGAGGCATTCCCTTGGAATGAGGGGCCGCGTTACCTCGTCCGCGATCGGGATCAAATCTTTGGCGCCGTCGTCATGCGCCGAATTCGCGCCATGGGCATCCGGGATAAGCCTATCGCGCCGGTCTCGCCTTGGCAGAACGGCTTTGCCGAACGACTGATCGGATCGATCCGACGCGAGTGTGTGGACCACTTTGTCGTCTTGGGCGAGGCGCATCTGCGCCGCATCCTGCAAATGTATGCTCGCTATTACAATAACATCAGAACGCATCGGTCATTGGACAAAGATGCGCCGGTCTCTCGCCCGATTCAGCTGACTGGAATCATCTGTTCACACCCAATCCTTGGCGGGCTTCATCACCACTACGTCCGGGTTTAGGTTTTCGGTACACACAGGATGCCATCTTTATGGTCGCGGACGCGCTCACGACCCTCAATCGCAAGCGCGTGTTCGACTACGCCGGCGCGCCCCATATTCCAGCCCTCTACGAATACGATGTCCCCAATGTGCATGATGGCGGCTTGATGTCATATGGACCCGACCTGAACGAAAGCATGGAGCGCGCTGCCGGCCTCACCGCACGCATCTTGGGCGGCGCGCGGCCGGCCGATCTGCCGTTCGAGGAGCCGACACACTACAAGCTCTGTCTCTTATACACATCTGACGCTGCCGACGATCCAACTCTAGTGTAGATCTCGGGGGTGGGCGGGTGAGGGT
>JBKPLN010000231.1:0-4834 GCA_046731635.1 Pseudomonadota bacterium
AGCTTAGAGTTTCACGCGCAAACCCGCATAGATCGCAAACGGTGCACCCGGGCTGAGCGAGCGCGGATCGGTCAGATTCAGGAACGGTATTTCGGATGTGTCGAAAAACGTACCGAAAGTGTAGTAGCGCTGGTCGAACAGGTTTTGAATCAACGCGAACGCTTCGAAGTTCTTCGAAACCTGGTAGGTCGTGTGCAGATTGACCACCCAATAAGGGGGTAACTTGGGATTTTGATTGGACTCATCGCCAGCGAGATATTGTCCGCTAAAGGCGACGAGATTGGCGCCGACCTTCCACTGAGGCAAAATCGAGTATTCTGCGCCTGCTTTGAAACGGTGCTGCGGAATTGATGGCAGGTGGCCGCCGGGCTGGACGAAAATAAGACCATCGGCGTCAGCGAAGGGGTTGTTGGGAGACGACAAGGTTATCGCATCGCGGAAAGTGGCGTTGATGAAGGCGTAGCCCGCAAACAGCTTCCACTTGTCGTCATCGTAGGTGACGCCCGCCTCCACGCCCTTGCGGCGCGTGCCGCCGACGTTCTGGAAAAAGCCGCGCCCGGTGATCGTGCTCGGCACATTCAGGATGTCGTCTTGAGTGTCGGTGAGATAGGGGCCGACATTCCAACTCACTGTCCTTTTATTCCCTAGATCATGCCGCCCGCGAAAGCCGGCTTCCCAGGTCCGCCCGACCACCTGCTGCAACGGCGGATCGGACACCAGGAAAGCATCAAGCAGACAGGGCCGGGCTGGATCGGCGCAGCCCAGTTCCGACGGGGTGGGCGCGCGGTTCGATTCCGAATATCCGGCGTAAGTGGTGACCTGCGGCGTAATCTTGTAAGTCGCCCCGATAACGGGATTGAAGCGCTGGAAGTTGTTGGTGCCATTCAACGCCGTGCCGATCTGGTCCTCGAGTTGGATGTTGGCAATGTTGAACCGACCGCCGGCGGTTACTGACAGCTGGCGTGTGATGTCAAAGGTGTCGGTTACGTAGAGGCCGGTGTAGGTGTTCCGTGTAATGAGATTGACAGGCGCAACAAGGCCATCGGGCTGATTGACAATGACTCCCGTGCCGGTGACGAAAAGGTCGCTCCCCACGGTGCCAAGTTCGCTCGCTGCCTGGAAATTGGCGCGGCCGCGGTCGATGCTCGCGCCGACGACGAAGTGATTTTGCCCTCCCCAGACTTCGTTGGTGCTGGTCAATTGTGCCGAGGCACCGTAGGCGTCAGCCTTGGTCCGGGTGCGATCGACGGAGCCGGCCACATTGCCATTGAGGATTGAAGTCGGGATGCCGCCACCATTCAGCGGGCTGTCATCAAGGCAAAGGATCGTCGGATCGAAAGTGCATTCTTCTACGTCGCTGGTATTGCCATCGACATGTTTCTGGCGGAAGCCGCGGTAATAGGCGTTCGCCTTGATATTCAGCGTATCGCTGAAGTCGTGGCTGCCGAGGGCGTTCACAAAGTTCAAGCGATTGTTATAGGTCTGCGGCGTCGTGTAAATCGAGCTCCAGCGCTGATCGAGGAGCTGAATGGGAGTCGATGCGGTGGCGCCGAAACTGTTTTGAGCGCCCGTGTAGTTGATGTGGAATTCCGATGTGTCATTGCGCGCGCCAATGTCTGCAAAGACACGCCGCAACTTTGACGCCGACTGGTCGCGCCACCCATCATCGTTGAGGGCATCAGCCGCCACATAGGCCGCGACGTTGCCGAATTGCTGCCCCGACTGCACGGTGACCGCGCGGCGACCGAAAGAACCGCCACGAAACTCCGCCTCGCTGCCATGGTAATTGAAACCATTTTTCATCTGGATGGCGATCGCGCCGCCCAGGGCGTTCAGGCCGTAGGCGGGATCGTTCGGCACGACATCCAGGCGATGGACCGCATAGCTCGGGATGAAGTCCCAGTTCACGGTATCACCGAACACCTCGTTGACGCGCACGCCGTTCTGGTAGACGGCAAGACCCTGCGGCGTTCCGACCGTAGGCGAGGCGAGAAAGCCGCGAAGCTGTACATCCGGCTGGAAGGGATTTACCGCGGTGTCGTTGTTGAACACGCTCGGCACGCGCTGAAGCAGGCTGTCGGGCACGCTGTTGGACTTGGCGTGATCAAAGTCCTGTGGCGTCAATGTCTGGGTGTTGGCAGGCACCTTGTCGCGGTCGATGCCTGTAATATCGATCGGTCCACCTGCGCCTGGGGCTGTCGACAGCGGAGTGGTGCCGATGACATCGATCGGGGGCAGTTGTATGGGAGCTTGAGCGGAGGCACTGCTGGCCGCAATCGCAGTCACTACGAGTGCCGCACCGACGTTTATCGCGAACGCAGTTACGGCCTTGGCCACATGTCACCCCGCCACAATCCGCCCGTCGAATCCAGATTAATAAAGTCTCCGTAAAGCGTCTCAGGAACGATTTCCAATTCTATACGGGATGTTTTGGCAATAGGGGGACGCACTACTTCGTGGCGAGGAGCTGGACCGCGGTGCGCACCAGTTCGGGAAGGTTCTTCGCCTCGAGCTTTTGCCGAAGCTGCCAGCACGTGTTGACGACGGTCTTGTAGCTTACATTGAGATCTTCGGCGATGGAACCGTAGGCCTTGCCCTCGGCGAGAAGACCCAGTGTCTGCATTTCGCGCGGAGTAAGTTCTGCCAGGGGGCCTCGGTCGACGCCGGCTTTTGCAAACGCCATTTTTCGGGCGAGTTCTTCGCTGAGATATTCCTGTCCGGCAAGAACGCGATCGATCGCCTTTACGAGTTCTTCGGTCGAAGTGTCCTTGATGACGTACGCCATCGCACCGGCACGCAGTGCGCGGGTAATGATGGTCAGATCGCTGTGCATGCTCAAGACCAGCACGCGTGCCTTTGCATCGTGACGCCTGATTCGCTGGACTAGAGCAAGTCCGGCGACGCTGTTTCCTTCGAATGAAAGGTCGACGATCGTCATGGTAGGCGAATGTCGACGAAATAGCCGATATCCCGCGACGACGTCACGTGCCTCGAAGATCGCTTTAATCCCGATATCCTCCAGGATGCGCCGGCATCCTTGCAAAAGAATGGGATGATCATCGACGATCAATACGCTGGCACTCACGGCATCGACATCCTCAGTGCGTGAAGCGAGGCCGCATCCAGGACTGGGATCTCGATGTGTACAGTTGTTCCGCGGCTCGCCGAACCCTTCAATTTAAATGTGCCTCCAAGGCCCTGTACCCGTTCCTGCATCCCTTGGATGCCCTTTCCTGCCGGCACTGCACTATCGATGCCGCATCCGTCATCAGTAATTGTAAGAACCACCCACGCCGGGGGGTCGGTGCCTCTGTTTCGATCGGCCCGGTGCTCCACTGATACTCGGCTCTGTCGCGCTTTGGCGTGACGGATAACATTGGTAAGGCTCTCCTGCACGCAGCGATAAAGAGTCAGATCGATCGACTCGCCATAGGTAGGATGCAGGCCCTCAGAAAAAAATTCGAAAGATACAGGCGATTGCTGCGCATTGCGCTCCGCAACAAGGGCGGCCAGCAGCTCGGTGACAGGGACTTGGCCAAGTGCCATAGGCCGCAACCGATTTAGAATGCCCCGGTTGATGGACTGGAGGCCTTCGACCATCGCCAGCATCTCGCGTGTTCGGCCTTCGAGTGGCGTTCCGCTTAAGGTGTTCGCGAGTAATGTTGTGTTGGTCTTGAGGCCAAATAGGTGGGGACCGACTTCATCGTGAAGGTCGAGAGCCGTTTGACGACGTTCGTCGTCTTGCGCAGTTATCAGGCGCTTATTTAACCGTCTGTTCTCAACTCTCATCAAGCCCAGCACACTGGCAAGCCCGTTGAAGTGTTCGGCAATGATGGCCAGCTCCCGAGCCCTTGGGCGGGGCAGGCGAACATTGTAGTCGCTCCGTCCAAGGTCAAGCAGACCGTCCGCCAAAGATTTTAGCGGAGCAAGCACGCGACCGAAAAGAAAATGTAGAATCGCAATGCTGGCAATCCCAATGAGGAGCGCCGCCGCAGCGAGCGCTGTCGCATTTTCCCATACTTCGGCAATTTCATCGCCGGGCGCGCTTGAAATCACAATGGAGCCCAGGTCACGCCCCTGCGAAATGATCGGAACGGTGCGGGTGTCGACGGGCGGGGCGATGAAGGCGACAAACCAACCGGGTGCGGGGGAACGAATGTCAAATACTTTTTCTTGAGACATTATCTCTTTCGGTGAACCGGACGCGGTGCCCAAATGAGACGTGTCTCTTACCGAAATTCGAATATGGCGGATGGAGCCGAGCTGAGCCGGAATTGATGCAAGAGCCTCACCTGGTGAATCACTCTTTTCGACGGTCGGGATTGCGTCGCGAATTAGGCCTTCAGCGAGGTTCATCGCAGCATTGATCTCAATGCGCGTTGATTTCCTGGCCTGCAGAATGGTAACGGCCCCGCCAACGAGCCATGCGATCGCAGAGAGAGCGATCAATATGAAGAGTAACTGCGTTCGAATTGAGTAGCGGCGAAAGAGAACAGATAGCCCCACAATGGGGCGCGTACGAAAATTCTGCGTGCTGCGAGCAAGGCTCGATATTAACTCACTAACCACAACCGTCTACCCAATCGGCAACCGGCACGCATTTGCGGCCCCCAGACTGCAGAACTCTTTTGCTCGGTTGGTATTATTGCATCGCTGAAGATGGGAGTCATCGCGTGGTCGCCACCACTCTTTTCTGAGGCGCGCGCGCCACCGATCCGATTTGCCACCAGTCACCGCAGCACGCCTCATTGTCGCGCGGGCGACGGCTGAGCGCGCGGACGGGGCATACGAAAATATCGTCGTTCTTGAAGACGCTGGCCGCTGCGCCCAGGGG
>JBKPLN010000232.1:0-7816 GCA_046731635.1 Pseudomonadota bacterium
AAACCCGGACGCGAATAGATGACAACGCTGGGCAGACTCCGGCTGGATGATTTGCAGAAGGAATACAGCGATCGCCTGCTCAGCGTGCTGACGGTGTTGCTGCTCATCATGTTGTTTGTTGTGGCACCGTTCCATGCCGCCGGAATCAAGATGTTCGAGGCATTCGGGGCGATCGTCGCGTTGGTCATGGTTGCCGGCGTGCTCGTCATATCTGCAAGCCCAACGGCGACGCTTGTGATCTTGGCCGGATTTTCATTGAATGTTTTCGTGGTCATTTCACGGCTGATCAGCCCTTCGGCCTATGATCTCTATCTTGTCGCGACGGCATGGTTCGTTATCGTGTGCACGCTTGCAGTTGTCGTGGCCCGAACAGTCTTTGCCGGGGGTCGAGTCAGCTTTCACCGCATCGTTGGTGCTGTCCTGCTTTATCTCTTAATCGCGCTCGCGTTCGTATCCCTGTTCATGCTGGTGGGCCTTCTGGTCCCGAACGCGTTTAGTGGACTTGTTTTCGAGGACAATGAAAAACTGGCGAGTAACCTGATCTATTTCAGCTTTGTCACGCTGACATCGACCGGATACGGCGACATTTACCCGGTCCATCCGATCGCTCGGAGTCTCTGCAACCTGGAAACGATCATTGGTCAACTTTATCCGGCGACGCTGCTTGCGCGGCTGGTGAGCCTGGAAATCGCGGGACGAAGTCGATGAGCAATGTCATTCGCCTGCTTGCCTTGCCGGCATTTGCGACCGCGATTGCCTTGCTGGCAAAGCCGGTCCAGGCCCAGAACCCTCCCTGGTGTGCCATCATGGACAACGACGGCAACACCGACTGCAGCTACTACACGGAGCAGCAATGCCTTCAGACAGTGAGCGGCATCGGCGGAGTATGCATTCGCAATCCGGGTGGCAGCGCCCCGCAACCAGCACCGCCGTCGTCGTCGGAAAATGCACAAGGGCTGCTGCAACTTCAGCAGCAGGATCCCGGTCCACCGCCAGGACTCGATGGATCCCCAGGGCCTCCCAATATCTAGCGCAGGAAGAAACATGCCATTCAAGCGCGCCATTACCACATACACGCTCATCGCGCTCGCGCTTTCCGCTGCGCTCGCGCAGCAGACGCTTGTGGTCCCGGACAACCTGTTCACGCAGGCCGGCTTTGTCGTGAAATATGCGACGACGCCGGAGAAAAGCGCGCTTCTCCGGTCATTTCCGCCGGACAAGCTCGTGACGCGGAAAAAGGACGGCAAGCTCTATTATGTCTATGCCGATGCTGCCCGGTGCAATTGTGCCTACGTCGGTACGCCGGAAGCGTATGCGGCCTATCGCAACTGGGCGAATATCGGTCCAGGCGGCGACGGCGGATCCTTGAACGCCATGGAGGCGGTCGATTCCGATGTCGGAGCTCCATACATTCCCGCCGACATTGGCAACAGCATGGACAGCATCCTTCACCCGGATTTTTGACGAGTCCGCGCGATGGCCCGCGGCCGTTCAAAGATGAAAACCGCAGTCGGCGTTCTGGCTGTCATTGTCGCGGCATATGGAATCATCGCCTATATCGTGCTGCCGCTGGTCTGGAGCCACTACGAGCATCAAAGGGGGCTCGCGGGACGTCCGATGATAACACGAACTGCCCAGGATATTCCGGGCGATCCAATCAACATTGGCCTGGTCGGAGTCAAAAATGACGTTCTGTGCGCCATGCACGCGGCTGCGTGGTACCCGGCCGATCCGATTACATTCCAGTCGAGCATGGAGATCGTCGGCAGCGTCATCCTCGACAGGCCGTATCGCGACGCGCCAGTGAGTCCTCTTTATTACGACGCACGACGCGAAGATCTGGCATTCGAAAAGCCCGTCGGGACGAGCGCCGATCGACGTCATCATGTCCGTTTCTGGCAAGTGCTGACGGAAGGGCAGGAAGGCCGGCCAGTGTGGCTCGGTTCAGTGACCTTCGATCGCGACGTCGGCCTGAGTCGCTACACCGGGCAGGTCACGCATCATATCGCGCCCGATGTCGATGCCGAGCGGGACGGCCTCACCGACGACCTGAAAAAAGCAAAGGTCGTCGAGGCCATTTACGAAGTCAGCGGTGTGGGCCCAACTCTCGCGGGTCGCAATGGGGAGGGCGATCGCTACTACACCGATGGGGAGATCAAGATTTCGCGTTCTGTAGCCGGCTGCAGCGCAAGGGTCGAGACTGTCGTCGAACTCGACAATCCACCGATGGTAGAATTTAAGAATCGGACGTGGAAGGCAATCGCGGGGAAACTGAAATGATCTCCCGTAAGGCGATCGTCGTAGCAACAGTCGCGATCGCGCTGCTCACCGGCCTTGGCGGGGTATCCTGGCAACTGGCAACCGGTCAGATCGCGTTGGCGGCGCCTACAGACGCAGCGACATTTGCCGGCAGCGAGGCCTGCGCCGGGTGCCATCAAAGCGAAGCGAAGCTATGGCGCACCTCCCAGCACGAGCGCGCCATGGCGCACGCAACGGATAAGTCCGTGCTCGGCGACTTCAACGATGTGAGCTTTCAATATTTCGATGTGCGGTCCCGTTTCTTCCGCAAGGACGGAAAGTTCTTCGTCGAGACCGACGGGCCGGACGGTAAGCTGAAGACCTTCGAGGTGAAATATACCTTCGGCGTCGATCCGCTTCAGCAATACCTGATCGAGTTTCCCGACGGACGCCTGCAGGCGTTTTCCGTCGCGTGGGACGTCCGGCCGAAGGATAAAGGTGGCCAGCGTTGGTTCCATCTTTATCCGAACGAACAAATCAAACACGACGACGTTCTGCACTGGACCAGGCTGAACCAGAACTGGAATTTCATGTGCGCCGAGTGCCATTCAACCGGCGTGCGCAAGGACTACGACGCCGCTGCCGATCGCTTCGCGACGACCTGGGCAGAAATCAGCGTTGGCTGCGAGGCATGTCATGGCGCGGGATCGCGTCACATCGCATGGGCTCAAGAGCAGAAACGCTGGTGGCCCTTCGGGAAGACGGAAGATCCGACCAAAGGGCTCGCGGTGCACTTCGACGAGCGCAGCGGTACGACGTGGACTTCGAACGCAAAAACCGGAATGCCGCAGCGCAATGGAATGCCGCTGGGCGTGCGCAAGGAGGTTGAAACATGCGGCCTCTGCCATGCCAGACGCGCGCAGTTCTCGGAAAAATGGATGCCCGGGCAGTTGCTTTCGAAGACTCACCTGGTCACGCCGATGTATCGAAACTTGGCTTATGCCGACGGGCAGATGCGCAACATTGAAGAGATCTACAACTACCTGCCGTTCCGGCAGAGCAAGATGTTTGCGTCGGGAGTGACCTGCAGCGATTGCCACGACCCGCATAGCGCCGCGCTTCGCGCGCCCGGAGATGGCGTCTGCGGCCAGTGTCATATGCCAAGCAAATATGAAACTGCGTCGCATCGTCACCATGAGAATGTGAATGTTTCGGTCTCGTGTTCCTCCTGTCACATGCCTGAGCGCACTTACATGGTGGTGGACCGGCGGCATGATCACGGCTTTCGGGTTCCCCGTCCCGATTTGTCGGTGAAGTTCGGCACGCCAAACGCTTGCAACGATTGCCATCGCGACAAATCGGCCCAATGGGCGGCGAACGCGGTTGAGGGCTGGTTCGGGCCGCAGCGGGAGGGATTCCAGACTTACGCAGCCGCTTTTCATTCCGCGTGGACGGAGCAGCCGAACGCCGGAAAACTTCTCGGCGAGGTCGTCTCGGACGGCAATATACCCTCGATCGTTCGCGCGAGCGCGCTCATCGAGCTTGGCCCATATCTTTCCCGAGCGAATCTCAATCTGGCGCAGAACGGACTTTCGGACAGCGATCCGATGGTGCGAATGGCGGCGCTTGAGATGCTGAGCAGCGTTCCAGCCAATCAGCTCTGGCCGATCGTTTCGCCGCTGCTCTCGGATCCGGTCGAGGGAGTCCGCATTCGGGCGGTATCGCTGCTTGCGCCAGTCCCAACCGCCAGCCAACCGGACGCGGACCGCAGTCGCTTCGAGAGTGCCGCCGCGGATTTCGTCGCCGCGCAACGGCTCAATGCCGAACGGCCCGAGGCGCGCGTAACGCTTGCGAATTTCCTGACGCAACGCGGCCGAGCGACCGAGGCTGAAGCCGAATACAAGGCGGCGTTGCGCCTCAATCCGCAATTTGCGCCCGCAGCGATTAACATTGCGGACCTATATCGCACATTGGGACGCGAGGACGAGGGGGTGGCCGCCCTGAGGGAAGCGGCCATTGCCGCGCCCCGCGACGCGGGCCTGCATCACGCACTTGGGCTGGCGCTGGTGCGCCAGAAAAAGACCGACGAAGCGCTTGCCGAGCTAAGGCGCGCCGTCGAACTGGCCCCCGTTCATGCCCAATACTCGTACGTATATGCTGTTGGCCTTCACTCGGCTGGTCGCGTCGATGATGCAATTACGGCACTGAAAGAAAATCTGAGCAAGCACCCGGACAATCGCGACTCGTTGCTTGCCATCACCAGTTTTTACCGCGACGCCGGAAACTTCGCCGCCGCGCTCGAGTACGCGCAGCGCCTGGCTCAAAGTTTTCCGGATGACAGGCGGATATCAGGGCTGGTCGACGCGCTCAGGCGCCAGATGGAATCTGCGCCGCGATAGCGTCGGTCGTGCCGAGATATGCCGCCAGCACGTTGGGATCGGTCAGCACAGCTCCCGGCGTTCCTTCAGCGATCGTCCTGCCGTAATCGAGAACATGGATCCGATCGGCGAGATCGGCGATCATCTGCATATCGTGCTCGATCCAGATCATCGTCATGCCGAGCTCGTGCTTGAGACGCAAAATGAAGCGTGCCAGGTCCTCGCGCTCTTCGCGGTTGAGCCCTGCCGAGGGTTCGTCGAGCAACATGATCGACGGTTCCAGCGCCAGCGCGCGCGCAAAGCCGACCAGTTTCTGCAGGCCGAAGGGCAAGCTGCCGACCGTCGCGTGACGGTAGCGCTCAAGCTCCACGACATCGATAATGTGCTCGACTGCTTCGCGATGAGCAATTTCGGCGCGTCGCACGCCGGGCAGGAACAGCATTTCGGCCAGCGGATTTGTCCGGATGCGCGCGTGTCGTCCGGTCAGCAGGTTGTCGAGCACGCTCATTTGCGGGAACAGTTCGCCATGCTGGAAGGTCCGTGCCAGCCCGAGCTGGGCAATCTCGTGTGGCGCTCGCCCGGCGATATCGGCACCGCGGAAACGAATTACGCCTCTGCCACGATAAATTCCGCTGATACAGTTCAAAACGCTGGTCTTGCCCGCACCGTTCGGGCCGATCAGGGCAAACAATTCGCCGGGCTCGACGGTGAAGGATACGTCATCGAGCACGGTCAGCCCGCCGAAGCGTAGATGCAGCTGCTCCACAGAGAGCTCAGCCATACCACCTCCGCGATCGACGATACTGCTTGACGTCGCGATAGGAGCGGCGCTCGCTCCCCGCCTGGCCGAGATAGAACTCCCGCACATCCTGATGGCTTTTCAGGCGTTCGCGATCGCCATCAAGGACTATGCGTCCGTTCTCCATGACATACGCGTAGTCCGAGATGTCCAGCGCAGCAGCCGCGCTCTGCTCTACCAACAAGACAGCGATGCCAAGCTCATCACGGATTGCAGTGAGGCGGCGCGTAAGATCCTGGACAACGACCGGCGCCAGACCGAGCGACAATTCGTCGACCAGGAGCAATTGGGGATTGCACATCAGCGCGGCGCCGATCGCCAGCATTTGCCGCTCGCCACCCGAGAGAAGCCCGGCGGTCCGGCTTCGCAATTCGGCAAGCCGAGGAAAGAAATGGTAGGCGCGCTCGCCGAGACGATGCCGTTCGCTCGAACCGGTTGCGCGCGGCACCGGTGCGGCAAGATTTTCTGCCACGGTGAGGTTGGGAAAGATTTTTTCGCGCTCCGGCACCAGAACGATGCCTCTTCCGGCAATTTCGTGCGGCGGTCCGTTGTCGATTCTCGCGCCTTTGAACGTTATGGTGCCCTCGGTTACGCGCGCATCATCGATGCCAAGGAAACCGGAAATCGCGCGCAGGGTTGTTGTCTTCCCCGCGCCATTGGTGCCAAGCACCGCCACGATCTGCCTTTCGGCGACCGACAGCGTGACGCCCTGCACGGCGGTGATGGCTCGCTTGTAGACCACCTCGATCTTGTCGACCTGAAGCAGGGCACTCATTTGCGGGCTCCTGCCAGCGGCTTGTACCTGAACGGCCAAAGCAGAAAGTAGTTCTGGACGCGATGCCAGATGCCGACGAGGCCCAGTGGCTCAAAGATCAGAAAGAGGATCATGACTACGCCAAACGCCGCGTAATTGACGGCGAAGATCTCTCCAGCGAGTTTCTGGACGTTCGGCAACAGTCGCAACAGCGCCTCGATCAGATATGGAAATACGGTGATGAACGCTGCGCCGAGCAGCGCACCGAGCAGCGAACCCATGCCCCCAACTATGATCATCGCGACATACTGGATCGACAGGAACAGATCGAAGGCTTCGATCGATACGAAGCCGCGGTAATAGGCAAAGAGGCAGCCGGCGACCGATGTCATGCTCGAGGAGATGACGAACGCCAGCAGCTTGTAACGCGCGACGCTGATGCCGAGCGCCTCAGCCACGGTCTCGCGGACATGGAGCGCTTGCCATGCGCGGCCGCTGCGGCTGCGCAGGAGATTCACGCAAATCAACAGGCTCACGACAGCCGCTGCAAGCAAGACGAAATACCAGGCCCGGCCGTCTGTAAGCTTCATGCCGGCAAAGCGTGGCGGATCGACGACAATGCCGGTGGAGAATCCGCGCTTGGTCTCGTACTCGCCGCCGAGATAGATGACGATGAAATGCAGGGCCAGCGTGCTCACCGCAAGGTAGAGGCCACGCAGCCGAAGCGAGGGCAGTCCGAAAATAAAGCCCAGCACGATGCCGGTCAGCGCCGAAGCCGGCAGCGTGATCCAGAACGGCGCGCTGATTTCCTGCGCAAGAATTCCGGTGGTAAATGCGCCGGCAGCGATCAAGCCGGCGTGGCCGAGGGAAATCTGGCCCGCGTATCCGGTCAGCAGCATCAGTGAAAGCGCGCCGATCGACGCGAGAAAGACCTGGCAGGCGAGGTCGAGCGCGAAAGGCGACGCCAGGAATGGAAAGACCGCCAGCACGATCACAAATACCGCAAGGCTTGCGCGCTCGGTCCGGGTCTGCAGCAGCGTAATGTCTTCTCCATATCCGGTATGGAGATAACCGCTCGCGCGAGGCGGCGGCCTAAACACGGTCGAGCTCCTCGCGCGTACCGAAAAGTCCCCAGGGCCGCACGACCAGCATCGCGACCAGGACCAGAAACGGCACCACGTCCGACAACAAAGGATCGACGTAGTAGATGAGGAGAACCTCCGCGCCTGCCACGATCAACGCGCCGGCCAGCGCGCCGGCAAGGCTATCGAGGCCGCCGACAAGAGCGGCAGGAAAAGCCTTCAAACCGATGACAGGCATACTGCTGGTCAAGCCGGAATCGAGCGCCATCAGGATCCCGGCGGACGCCCCGGTCAGCGTTGAAAGACACCAGGCAAGGGCATAGACGCCATGCAGGTTTATGCCGCGCTGTGCGGCAAGAAGCGGGTTCTGGCCGGCGGCACGCATGCGCATTCCCCAGCGGCCAAAGCGCAAGAAACCGAACAGCGCGCCATAGACGGCGACCGTCGTTGCGACCAGGACAGCCGACCAGAATGAAATGCGCGCGCCGCCGAACAGTGAGAACGAAGGATTGGCCACGCCGAGCGCTTGCGCCGGATACTGCTGCTGGGCAGACCAGATCAGGAG
>JBKPLN010000233.1:0-6602 GCA_046731635.1 Pseudomonadota bacterium
GATCAGACCCGGGAATGGTCAAAACGCTTTCAAGACCGGCACCCGAAGAAAATGATGCCCAACCATATGCACGCCGGCGTCTATGCCGCAGTGCTGCATTACTTGAAAGCCGTTGACAAAGTCGGCTCACCGGCTGACGGAGCTGCGGTCGTTGCCGCCATGAAGGCGATTCCGACCGAAGACCCGCTGTTTGGCCAAGGCAATATCCGCCCCGATGGCCGCAAGGTCCATCCGATGTACCTGCTGCAGGTAAAGACGCCGGCCGAATCGAAAAGCGAATGGGATGTGTTCAAAGTCGTGGGGACAATCCCGCCCGAGAAGGCGTTTCGGCCGCTGAACGAAGGCGGCTGTCCCTTGGTCAAGAACTGAGATTGCACAAGCGGGCCCGCAGCGACATGATTGTCTGGCTGCTTACCGTATGAGCCGGGGAATGTCGTCGAAGAGTTTTGCTGCACAGCTTCCTGCCTCACTTGCCGCCGAGCGGCATGGAAGCGTGGCAGTGCTGAAGCTCAATCGCCCGCAGAAACGCAACGCCCTCGATGACGACACCATCGTTGGCATCGAGCAATTCTTCACGTCGTTGCCGAGCGGTGTCCATGCCGTGCTCCTCGTGGGCGAGGGCGAGCACTTCTCTGCCGGTCTTGATCTGTCGGAACTGGAGGATCGCGACATTGCGCAGGGAATAGCGCATTCGAGCCTGTGGCATCGCGCGTTCGAAAAGATTCAGTTCGGCAAGGTGCCGGTTGTTGCCGCATTGCACGGTGCGGTCATTGGCGGCGGCCTGGAGCTTGCCGCTGCCGCGCATGTGCGCGTCGCAGAACACTCGGCCTACTACGCGTTACCGGAAGGCAGCCGCGGCATCTATGTCGGCGGCGGCGGTTCGGTGCGGCTCCCGCGGCTGATCGGTGTCGCGCGCATGATGGATATGATGCTGACGGGTCGCACTTACTCAGCGGAAGAAGGCCAGGCGATGGGCCTGACCACATACCTGGTCGAGACAGGCAAAGGCTTCGCCAAGGGTCTCGAATTGGCGCAGCGCATTGCCGGCAATGCTCCGCTGACGAATTTCGCGGTGATGCACGCGCTGCCCCGGATCGTTGAGATGGATCCGGCCAGTGGCTACGCCGTTGAGGCCTTGATGTCGGCAATCGCGCAGGCGGATCCGGATGCCAAGGCGCGGCTGAAGGATTTTTTGGAGAAGCGCGCGCCCAAAGTGACTCGGACCTGAGGTGGGAGCAGGTATGCCGGGATTGGCCACAGGCGTCGAAACGCAGGCAGCCGCGCCGCTTCGTGCCGTGCGGTTGGGAAGACCTGACGCCGTTCTTGAGCGGCGACCGGACGGCGTCGTTCATCTCCGCGCAGCGCAAGGTCTTGGCCGCTACCACGACAACCTGAGCCAACCGCTCGAATATTGGGCGAAGACCGCGCCTGACCGCGTGTTTCTTGCGCAGCGGGATGCGCAGGGTCAATGGCGCAAACTTTCCTACGCGCAGGTCCTCTCCGACGCAAAGCGCATCGGCGCCGCGCTGCTCCGCCGCGGGCTGTCTGTCGAAAAGCCCATCGTCGTGATTTCGGGCAACGACATCGAGCACGCGCTGCTTGCTCTGGGCGCAATGTATGTCGGCATTCCGTATGCGCCGATATCGGCCGCCTATTCATTGATGTCGAGCGACTTCGGCAAATTGCGGGAGATCGTCAATCGCCTCACGCCCGGGCTTGTTTTTGCCAATGACGGCGGGCCGTTCGCGCGCGCGCTTTATCAGACGGTTCCCGACGACATCGAACTGGTCGTCACCCGCAATCCGCTTGGCGACCGCAAGACCACGATGTTTGCCGAACTTCTCGGCGCCACCGACGAGACCGGTGTCGCTGCCGCAAACCGAGCCGTGTCGGCGGATACAATCGCCAAGCTCCTGTTCACCTCCGGTTCAACGGGAAATCCCAAGGGTGTCATCAACACGCACCGCATGCTGTGTTCGAACCAGGCAATGCTGGGATCGGGTTTTGCTTTCGTGGCAGACGAGCCGCCTGTCGTCGTCGACTGGCTGCCGTGGAGCCATACGTTCGGCAGCAACCACAATTTCAATATGGTGCTCACTTACGGCGGGTCACTGTATATCGACGACGGCAATCCGACGCCGCCAGGCGTCCCAAAAACAGCGAGAAACCTGCGCGAGATCGCGCCCACAATCTATTTCAACGTCCCCAAGGGCTATGAAGCGCTGATCGCCCACTTCCGCGCCGACGACGACTTGCGCCGAAACTTTTTCAGCCGCCTCAAGGTGCTGTTTTACGCCGGCGCCGGCCTGAACCAGACCACATGGGATGAACTGACGCGGCTCGCGGTCGAGACCACCGGCGAGCGCATAATCTTCTTGTCTTCGCTTGGCTCGACGGAGACCGCGCCGCTGGCGCTGGCGTGCTTTTGGGATTTTGATCGGCCCGGCAACATCGGCCTGCCGGCGCCCGGCGTCGAGCTCAAGCTCGTTCCGAACGAAGGCAAGCTTGAAGCGCGATTGCGCGGCCCGCACATCACGCCCGGATACTGGCGACAGGATCACTTGACCCGCGAAGCCTTCGACGAAGAGGGCTATTACCGGCTCGGCGATGCATTGAAATTTGTCGATCCAAACGACCCCGCCAAGGGGCTTCTGTTCGACGGCCGCATCGCCGAAGACTTCAAGCTTTCAACGGGGACATGGGTGAGCGTGGGCCCCTTGCGCGCACGTTTCCTCGATCACTGCGCACCGTACGTGCGCGACGTCGTGTTTGCCGGCGCCGACCGTGACGATATCGCGGTGCTGATATTTCCCGACGTCGAAGGCTGTCGAAAACTGGCCGCTCTCGCGCCTGACGCATCTCTCGATCAGATCATCGAAGCCGCGCCAGTACGGCGAAAATTCACCGAGTTGCTGGTCAAGCTCGCTGCGCTCAGTCCCGGCTCCTCGACCCGCGTCGAACGCGCGATCCTTATGGCCGAGCCGCCCTCCATGGACAAAGGCGAAATGACGGACAAGGGCTCGATCAACCAGCGCGCGGTGCTTAAGAACCGCTCCGCGCTGGTGGACGAACTCTATGCCGTGCCTCTATCTTCGCGGGTCATCGCAGGCGAAGGAAAGCGCTGATGGAAACGAAAGGACATGCGGCCATCGTCACCGGCGGCGCGTCCGGCCTGGGCGCTGCCACCGCACGCGCACTGGCGGCGTCCGGTGCGAAAGTTGCAGTCATCGACGTCAATGAAAAGGCGGCCACGGAAGTGGCGACCGACGTCAAGGGCATCGCCGTCGGCTGCGACGTCGCTGACAGCGCGAGCGCTGAAGCGGCTGTGAAGAAAGCCGCTGCTGCGCATGGACCGGCGCGCATCCTCGTCAATTGTGCCGGAGTTGGACCGGCCAAGCGCATTGTTGGGCGCGAGGGACCGATGCCCCTCGCCGATTTCGAGCGCGTCATTCGCGTCAACCTCATCGGCACCTTCAACATGATGCGGCTGGTTGCCGCCGCCATGCAGGCCGCAGAACCGCTGCCAGGCGGCGAGCGTGGCGTAATCGTTTCCACCGCCTCCGTTGCCGCGTTCGAGGGACAGATCGGACAGGCCGCCTATGCGTCTTCCAAGGGCGGAGTCGCTGCGCTGACGCTGCCTGCAGCGCGCGAATTCGCGCAGTTCGGCGTTCGCGTCCTGGCGATCGCGCCAGGAATCTTTGGCACGCCGATGCTGCGCGCATTGCCGCAGGAAGTGCAGGACTCCTTGGGGGCCTCGGTGCCGTTTCCAAGGCGGCTCGGCGAGCCGCGCGAGTTCGCCGCCCTCGTCCTGCATTGCATCCACAATGCCTACCTCAACGGCGAAGTGATCCGACTCGACGGCGCGCTGCGCATGGCACCGCGCTGATGCATGCTCGCTTGGACTCGACCAATCTCCCGTTCATTCCCGCGAAGGCGGGAATCCAGTCGAGTTATCCTATTCTATTTGAGCTGGGTCCCCGCTTGCGCGGGGACGAACGGATGAAGGCATTGCCCCGGTGAACGCATTCAGCAATACGCGCCAGGTACGGATCGAATGGGGCGACTGCGACCCTGCCGGGATTATCTTCTATCCGCGCTATTTCGAGATCTTCGATGCATCGACGACGCTTCTGTTCGAGCGCGCGCTTGGCATGACAAAATTCAACATGTTCAAGCACTTCGATTTTGACGGCTTTCCGCTCGTGCGCACGCGCGCGAGGTTCCTCAAGCCAACTCGTTTCGGCGATGACGTGTCAGTAAGAAGCACAATACAGTTCGGTCGTTCCAGCTTCGACATCGAGCATCACCTGAGCCTCGATGGCGACACCTGCGTTGAGTGCTCGGAGCGAAGAGTGTGGATCGTCCGCGACGACAAAGGACAGCTGAAATCACGGCCGGTTCCGGAGGCCGTGCTGGCGAAATTTCGATAGCTTTATTCGATCTCCGCCGCGATCTTCTTCAAAATCTGGATGAATCGCTTTCGGTCGCGCGCACCGATCACCTGATCGAGGTGGCGCTCATGCCGCCGCGCGCACCGCGTCAGCGTCGTAAGCACTTTTTTTCCGGCCGGCGTCAGGTTGAGGCTGTAGGTGCGCCGGTCGCTGTCCATCCGCTTGCGCTCGACGAGGCCCCGCCTCACCAGATCCTCGACCACCGGGGTGAGGCTGGACTTATCGCGGCCGTTGGCAAGGGATAAGACCGTTTGACTGATGCCGGGGTTGCGGGCGATCAGGGTCAGGGTGGCGAAACGGCCCGGGCTTTCTCCGATCTCCTGCGAGAGGCGCGAAAAGGCCTGGAAAGCGGCTTCTTGCGCCATGCGCAGGTTGAAGCCAATCCAGGACGCGAGCGGGCCGAAATTTATCGACAGGCCAAAGGCTTCACCATTCCTGCCGCGTCGACGGCTGCCAACGCCGTTCGTTCGGTGCACCGTGCGCCCCTTCTCCAAAGCGGACAAATCAGTCCACTGCAGGAATTTAGTTTGACATCAAACTAAGCTTTACAACGTCGCCCGCCTTCGGCTGAATATTGCAAAAGTTGGCGATCTAACCAACACCCAACCCCCGAGGGAGGACCCCATGAAACTCCGTTTCGCCGGGTGTGTCTACGCTGCCGCTCTATTGATCGGGGCAGCGACCGGCGCATTGGCGCAAGAAAAGACGTTCGAACTCAAGCTCGCGCACTGGGTGCCACCATCGCATCCGCTGCAAAAGGCCCTCGAGGAATGGGGCGCTGCGGTCGAGAAAGCATCAGGTGGCACGCTGCACTACAAGGTTTATCCCTCGCAGCAGCTCGGCAAGGCCTTTGACCATTATGACATGGCGCGCGACGGCATCGCCGATCTGACCTATGTGAATCCCGGTTATCAGCCGGGGCGCTTCCCGATTATTGGCGCGGGCGAACTCCCATTCCTGTTTGCCAATGCGAGCAGCGGCTCACAGGCGCTTGACGCGTGGTATCGCAAATATTCCGACCGCGAGATGAAGGACGTCAAATTTTGTTTGGCCTTCGTGCACGATCCGGGCTCGTTTCACTCCAAGACCAAGAAAATCACGGTGCCCGATGACATCAAAGGCATGAAGATTCGTCCGGCCCACGCCACCATGGCAAGTTTTGTCACCCAGCTGGGCGGCACCAACGTCCAGGCAGCAGCGCCGGAAGTTCGCGATATTCTCGAAAAAGGCGTCGCCGATGCGGTGACATTCCCCTGGGGCTCTGTGCCCCTGTTCGGCATCGACAAAGTCACCAAATATCATATGGACGTTCCGCTCTACGTGACGACCTTCGCCTTCGTGTTCAATAAAGACAAATACAACGAGATGTCGCCGCGGCAGAAGAAGGCAATCGACGATCACTGCAACAACGAATGGGCCGGCAAGGTCTCGGCGCCGTGGGCCGAGTTCGAGCACGCGGGCATCGCCAAGATCAAGGCGGAGGCAGGCCACGAAGTCTATTCGCTCACGCCGGCGCAGGTCGAGGAATGGAAGAAGGCTGCGAAGCCGCTCGAGCAGAAATGGGCTGACAACGTGAAGAAAGCCGGGGGCAATTCCGACGCGATCATGAAAGAGCTCAAAGATCAGCTCGTTAAATACAAGGCGTCGTTCTAACATTCAGGCGGCGCGGCTCGAGTGGGCCGGGCCGCCTTCACTCTTTTTCGCGTCGGGCTGGGACGCTGGCTGCGCTAACCAGCTGCGGAGATCGTCGTGGCGGAGAAAGTCCTTGGCGAAGCCGAAGTAGCGCGAAAGCTCGCCGGCTCGCCTTCGCCGCGCCAACGCAACGCGATGGACCGGTTCATCGATGGCATCGAGCTGGTCGCGGCATTTTTTGTAGGCATCGTCGCCGCCGATATTTTTATATCCGTCCTGCTGCGCTATTTCTTTGCCATACAGATCCCCGACGCGTACGACTTCGGACGGCTTCTGCTCGGCATCCTGATTTTCTGGGGCATCGCGGCGACGTCGTATCGCGGCACGCACATCACCGTCGATCTGGTCTGGAGCAATGTCGGCCCGCGCTGGCAGCGCGTGATCGATGTCTTTGCGACGCTGGTTCTTCTGTTTGTGGTGACGGTCCAGACCTACACGCTGTTCGACAAGGTCGTGAGC
>JBKPLN010000234.1:0-2099 GCA_046731635.1 Pseudomonadota bacterium
GAGAACAACACTAGAGTTGGATCGTCGGCAGCGTCAGATGTGTATAAGAGACAGCGGCGCAGACCGTGTGACTGCCAACATCTTCTTGCCCAGTATTGCAGCAGCCGTCCCGATGAAAGCCGGTCATGGGCCGCATCGAGCAGATTTCGAGCGGCTCGCCGAGCACGTTATGTGCGTTCAACGGGCGATCAGCTCCACTGTCCCTGTTGTCTCGCAGCATTGTCGTCCCCAGCACCACAGGCCCCTCAAGGCGCTACAAAAAGCTGGCACCCAGCGCCTGAGCGCGCCCGCGCCGAGAGTAGTGTCAGCGCTTACCTAAGGGTAGGAATTGGAACACCCAATATACGGGTGGACCGCTTTCTACGCTTGGCCGTTCGCTTCCGTTTGGTTCTCTTCGCCTTTCGCTTTTTGGCCATGTGATCACCCCTGATGTCATGCAGCCAAGCGCAGTCAAACGGCGCTCATGCTTGCCTAAACATACCACGGTACAGAAGCGGGAATAGCGCTGGCGTGAGCCGTTATCATCCTGATCCGTTGGCGGCGCCTGCTGCGGTGCGGGAGCGATGGGGATAACTGGAATTATCTATCACTAAGTCTGGAAACCAACCGACGATATTTCATTTCAGGAATTACCTTTCAACATCACCGACCGAGGCATTGCCTGCAGGCGTCGGTGGCTGAGAGACCATTGCGCTCCCGCCTGTATCAGTCAGGGAGTGTGTCATGCCCCAACCCATCACTTTCGATTCCAAGCCGCCAGCAGGACGACGACGCTGTCCGCGATGCGGAGTGATCATGCTTCTTTCGCAAATTGAACCAACCGACCAAGAGGGTTACGACGAGCGGACCTTTGAATGCTCAGAGTGCTTATGCGGAAACGTTTACGGTGAAATTCCGCTAGGCCGACCTTTTAATGAGTAGCCCCAAACGCTCGCGCTCCATGTGGGGCGGTGTCATTATTTGGGCCGTCGTCATCGTCCTGTCGGCCACGTGGTTAGCAGCTATCTGGCTTATATTCATCGACCGCGCTGCTCTTTTAAAATGGTAATGAACAGGTGCGGTCAACATGATCGCCGTGTATCCACAAATCGAGAAAATAAAAGAGAGTCGCGGTTGGAATGCCTATCGAAAGTCACAATTCGTTGTAGGAATGTCGGCCACCTTTGGGGATTCGTGACGGACGGGACGATCGGGGCATGTACTGCACGATTACAGCTGGACTATTACTCTCCAGCGTAAGTATCGCATCGCTACCTTGCAGCGACTTCGATCAAACAATTGACTTCGATCAAATAACTGAGGTCGAGAAACCAAGAGTTGCTGAAGTCGATAAACCAAAAGTTCAAGTAGCCAGTCTAGATCATAGCTACGTCCCGCTACCACCATCACAGCCCAAAAAATCAGAAATCAAAATCGGGACTACAACCATAAATCTAGAGCCATCAAACATAAAAAATATGTCCCTGTTAGTCGTTCACACGCCTGATAATGTCCTTAAAACCTCCGTTGCATCAGAACACGCCAGTAAGTTTGTCTGCCTATTAACAAAACTGGTGGCTTCGGGTTATCCGATAAAAGACATAGGGGGTTATAATTATCGAAAGATTTTTGGCACAAATTATTTGAGCCTGCACGCATACGGAAAAGCTCTTGATGTAAACCAAGTTCGATATAATGAAGTTACTGTACAACAGCCTAAACGCACGATTGAGATGGCGCACGAATGTGGGCTGGACTCTGGAGCAGAGTGGAGGACTCCAGACACTGGTCATTTTGAAGTGCCGACCGAAGGTTATGGCACCCGTATTGCTCGAAGCGATGCCACCACTTACGGAGGAATATTGTCGTATGCGTCCAGCAAAATACAACAATTCTGGAACTGGAGTGTTCACTGATTTTATGAGCCGAATGCGACGAGGCTCCAGTTTTGGTTAGCAGGTGCTGCCTAGGCTTTGGCACCAGCGCCTTGACGCAATCCGCTCGATCAAAGTTGGATCGTCGCTTGGCGGGAATGGGAACATCAAAACAGCACCCAAAGCGGAAAGACCGCCTTGGGGCGGTCTTTCCAAGATCGTTTTGGGCTACTTGACTTCACGCGC
>JBKPLN010000235.1:0-3685 GCA_046731635.1 Pseudomonadota bacterium
AGCCACCGCTTAAGCGCTGTTGTCGTCGCTGTAACCGGCTGTTCAAGCCCAAGCGTCACGACGCCGTTTACTGTTCCGGAAAATGCCGCATCGCGATTTATCGGCTGCGCCTGGCCGATGATGCGAAGGTCGATGAGCGGCCAATTTTCGTGGTGCATTTCCGTCCGGAACCGGGGATTGATGGACCGCGCGCGTTCAAAGCTCTGCTGAAATTTTCCTTGCGGAAGTATGGCCTGCGCGCCGTGACAGTGCGGGAGGAACCGGCGAAAGACGCCGCGGCGTGATATTCAGAACGGCAAGGTTTGAGCCGATAATTGCTGCAAGCCGAGCAGCAGGAAGCCCAAGGCAATATCTTTTTCATCCGCCGGGGTTTCTGAGACTTATCTCGTACACAGCCTAGCGAGTGCTCCAAATGCCGACAAAAACTCCGCGTGAAGCTGGTGTTTTTCCGGATCGATGTACTGAAGCCCATCGAGCAATGCGACATATTCGGGTCCGAGGGCTTTTTCCATTCTTTCAAGTTTCTGGGACAACTCAACGATCATTTTTTTGTCGTTCTTCTCGTAGGCCTGCCCGATCTGCTCGCCGAGTTTCATTATTTCGCAATAGGTTTGGGTTTTGACTTTGTCGCTGCTGATGATTGTTACGACCTTCCGTGCGTCACCCTGGCTCACTTTCGGATTTTGAGCCTGTGCGTACACCGGTACGGTGGCGACCAGCAAAATAGCAACGATGAACTTTCGGTTCATTAGAACGTCCCATCTACTGCGCGAGTGGCGGCGGGAGCCTTCGGATTTTTGACTTTTATCCAGGTCGCTTAATCAGGGCAAACTATCGCTATTCTTTTCTCTTGCTGTCTCATGTCACCAACGACCGATTGTGTTTCCTCTCCCGCTTGGATTCTATTTGCAAAAAATCTTAATAAATCGGCTGTACGCCGTATTTCCTTTTCACAGTTTGGCGTGAAGGCCTGCTTGCCGCTGGCCTCTTCGGCCTGTGGACCAGCATCGTTTGCCTTATCGACCACGGGTGCTTTTTCTTCCACAGCGACAGGTGGTTTATCCTCGATAGCCACTGGCGTTCCGCCCGGTGTAGAGAACCAGAGATAGATCAGATTCAAACTAAAGCCGCAGGCAATGGCAATTACAGTCCAGAAAGCGTCTCTTGGTATTTGCCGAGTAATTGCTTGGTATAGAAAGAAAGCTAAAACGCCTGCCGTCATCACCAGCAATAAAATACGAAGCACATGCATTAACCCAGCCTCCGGCTGATAGCTTACAGCACCCTCGGCAAGTCCGGGCACTCAATGGCCTACCGCGAGAGTTACGCACACGCCACAACATGCGGGCCGGATATAGCGCGGGCGATCAAAAGGAAAGGGGACTTAGATCGTCGAGTCGCCAGGCGCCATCAAGCTAATGACTAATCAGCGCCAAGCTCACCCATAGCCCAGCCCCAACTGCGAAAGCAGCAAGCAATGCACAAGCCGTCGCATATCCCGTGAGTTGCACTAGCGACTTGAGCACAGTGCACCCCCTTGAGTTGAATCACGGACCAAGTTTTAAACCGAGTCGGCATGATTCGGTATGGCGAACAGGGTGCTATATCGACTTGTGGGTAGTTCGCAGAAGGAGGGTCGATATGCTTCGGACGTTGGGGATGTCCGCTTTCGCGGTCGCAATTGGGGGTAAAGCGGACATGGCTTGCTGCAGCGCACATGTCCGCTTTTGACCCAAAGCGGACATCCTGCCATGGCGCGAAAGCGAGGACTTGCCTAGGATTGAGCATCGTCGTGAGCCCGCCGCAGGGGTGCGACATGCAGCGACGCGGTGAAAACGGACAGCCGGTGAAGGGGCAACGCAGGCCCAAGGCACGCAAAGCGCCGACTGCACGCGTATCCACCACCGATCTCCAAGAGCAAGTTGCCGCTCTCAGACACGAGCTGACAGAGGCGCGGGGGCAGCTGACTGAGGCTCTTGAATACCAGACCGCGACCGGCGAGGTGCTCAACGTCATCAGCCGCTCTCCGACCGACGTCCAACCGGTGTTCGACATGATTGCCGAGAGTGCGGCGCGGCTCTGCGAGGGCCAGTTCTGCTTTGTCTACCGGTTCGACGGCCAGCTCCTCCACGTGGCGCACCACAGCCTTACCCCCGAGGTGCTCGAGATGAACCGACGCGCGTATCCCGCACCGCCAAGCCGGAGGACCGCGGCGGCTCGTGCGATACTCGAACGAGGTTTCGTGCAGATTGCTGATATCAACACGGACCCTGATTACGTACTCGGCGCACAGGCGGTGGTCGGCGGCTACCGCAGTGTCGTGGGCGTCCCGATATTGCGCGACGGCCTTCCCATCGGGTCGATTGCGGTCGCCCGCGCTCAGGCGGGGCTGCTGCCGGACCGACAGATCGAGCTATTGAAAACTTTCGCCGACCAAGCTGCTATTGCGATCGAGAACGTACGACTGTTCGACGCCGAACATCACCGCACACACGAGCTACAGGAAGCGCTGGAGCAGCAGACCGCGACATCGGAGGTGCTAAAGATCATCTCCAGCTCGCCTGGTGCACTTAATCCGGTGTTCGGCACCATGCTGGCGAAGGCGACCGAGCTCTGCGGAGCCAGCTATGGCACGCTATGGCTGCACCAAGAGGACGGCTTCCGCATGGTAGCAGTGCATGGCGGTCTGCCGCCGGCCTGGATGGAGCAATGGCGCAGTGGGGCGCTCTACCGCCCCGGCCAGGACCGTCCCCTGGCCCGTGCAGCCGAGGGCCGCCAGCCGAGCCAGGTTGCAGATCTACGCACCGACCCGTCGTACCTGCAAGGCGATCCACTGCCGGTCGCCGCCGTCGAAATCGCTGGTATTCGTACTTTGCTTGTCGTTCCGATGTTCAAGGAAAGCGAGCTTGTCGGCGCGATCGCCATCTACCGTAAAGAGGTGCTCCCATTCACAGAGAAACAGATCGAGTTGGTAAAAAACTTTGCCGCCCAAGCCGTCATCGCCATCGAGAACACGCGGCTGCTGAACGAGCTTCGCGAATCTCTGCAGCAACAGACCGCCACTGCCGACGTGCTCAAGGTCATTAGCTCCTCGCCCGGCGAGCTGGAGCCGGTTTTCAATGCAATGTTGGCGAACGCAACCCGCATCTGTGAGGCCACATTCGGCCACCTTTGGCTCTTCGAAGGCAGTGTTTTTCGCGCTGTCGCAGTCCACGGCACGCAAGGCTTTGTCGATCATATGCGACATCATCCCATGGTCGATTTGCAGAAGAGTCCGGGAGTTCCTTTGGATCGTCTCGCGAGAACCGGAGAGCTTGTTCATATTACCGACCTCCGCACCGATGACTCCTATATTAGGAAAGTTACTCCCCAAATCGTTGCCCTCGTCGAAACCTCGGGTGCGCGAACTTTTGTTTCGGTGCCGATGCTCAAGGACGGCAAACTCGTTGGCGCGATTAACTTGTATCGCCAAGAGGTGCGGCCGTTCACCGACAAGCAGATCGAACTGGTCAAAAACTTCGCTGCTCAAGCCGTCATCGCCATCGAGAACACGCGGCTGCTCAGCGAGCTACGTGAATCCTTGCAGCAACAGACCGCTACCGCCGATGTGCTCAAGGTCATCAGCCGCTCGACTTTCGATCTGCAGATGCTGGACACTCTAGTCGAGTCGGCGGCGCATCTATGT
>JBKPLN010000236.1:0-4131 GCA_046731635.1 Pseudomonadota bacterium
GCGTCGGCGCTCTGGCTGAATGTGTCGGCGACGGAGTTGCTTCGATCGGCGATTGTTTCGGTGATGCGGGCGCTTGTCTGCTCAAGCTTCGAGACGACGTCGCCACCCCGAAGGGAAAGGTCAAGAACAAGCGAGTCTCCCGTCGACCGCAGGGCAGAGTTGACCTCATCGGCGCGTGCGGCAATTGTAGCGGCCAGCCGGTCGCTGGTTTCGGTAAGTGAATCGGTGAACTGCTGCGAACGGGCCGCCATTGAATCGATGGTGACCGACGACTTCTGGGCGAAGCCCTGGGCGACCTGATCCAGACGCGCAGTCATCATCTGTTGCAGGCGGGCCGCGAGTTCGGCGAACTCGTCGTGCACGTGCTCGGTCTTGAAACTGAGACTGGCGGAAAGCCGGTCGCTTGCCGACGAAATGGCCGTGGTCGTCTTGTCGCTGGTCGTTTCAAGCCGGTCGAGGAGCGTTGAGCCACGCTCGCTGAGGGCGTCAATCATGGAATCCCCGGCGTGTCCCAGGGCCAAGGTTATATGTTCCCCTTTTTCCGTAAGCGACCGCGTGACCCTTTGAGCCACCTCGTTGACCTTGCCTGCGACCAGGTCTCCAACCGAGGTGACGTCGTGCGCGAGATCGAGATGAACGCTGGCAATGGCGTTTCGCACGTGTTCGGCCTGGTTGACGAGATTTTCGCGTTGATTGCCCAGCTCGGTCAGAAGATCTCTAATGCGGACTTCATTGTCATTGTAGGCACGCTCGAGCGCAGAGACTTCGTTGTGCACGAGCGCTTCCAGCTCCGCGGCACGGGCGAGGGCGCGTTCCACGCCATCTCCCATGGCTGCGACCTCCCGGCGAATAGCCTGTCCGACCGTGACAATCGATTCTCGCGCGACAGCCTCCGGCTGCGCGAAGCGCATCGCCACCTCGGCCATGGATTCAGCAACGACGCGCATGTCCTGCGCGCGGTTGAACATATGCGCGAGCACGAAGAAAAATATCACGGGCACCGCAATCAGCGCGGCGAGTGCAACGGTGGCGGCAAATCCGGAACCGGGCGCGGCGAAACGTATTTCCGAGCCGTACATCGACGCAATCGCAAGCCATCCGGCGATCCAAATGAAGCTGCTCACACCCGCGGCAATGTATGGGCCGCGCGCCGGACGGCGGCGCAGGGCCTGCAAGATCTGACCGATGCCCTCGCGATCATCATTGGCGGCACGGCGTGGTGTGGCCTCGCCAAGCGGCCAACCGGACTGCGATGCTTCATGGGGGAATAGTTCGGTGGTCCTGGAGCTCGGCGAAGCGTCTGGCGGGCTCTCGGGGGGCGGCGCAGAAGGCGTTTCGGTTCGTGTTTCAGGCGGGCGAACGTTGAGGGCCTCCTGAATTGCGGAGAGAGCCTCCTCCGTAGCGTCTTTTGATTTCTGTGGAATATTCGCCATATCGGTCGTCGCCCTGTCATTACGCCGGACTTTTCGCGGCGGCCCAACTTTAACGATAGGCAGGGTTATGCCGTCAGCACGGCCTGTTGCAGGCCCATAAGAGCCCACAATCTCCCCGCCTTATCGCCCCGAGGGGCATCCTATCGCCTTGTCATAACGAAAGAAACCACGCTGGTAAGGTCTTTTTCATCATCGTTAACCGTTTGCTAACCATAGCAAAGGTGCGGACACGCATACCTGCGGCGGGACTCATATGGCCGCCGAATTGAGGCCGCGATGCGGCCAAATGATCGACGCGCTCGTGGAGCTGAATGGAAATACGCCGCGCTAACCACCCGCTCGACTTTGGCATGCGGGAGGCGGCGGCACGGGGATCCTATTTACCTGAATTTGGTGTGATTAGGCCAAGTTCCTGGCAACGGAAAAAGGGACGGGACGCCAGGATGCTCCAGCTCTCAGTTAATACACTCATGGCACCCGAAAGCGCGGTGCTCGATCGTGCCCACTTGGCACGCATGACCTTCAACGATCCCGGGCTTGAGCGGGAGATCCTGCAGCTCTTCGAGCGTCAGGCTGAGCTTCTGTTGAATCGCATGGGTCGGAGCGAGCTGCCCGCTATCGCCACCCTTGCGCACACCCTGAAAGGGTCGGCCGTCCGTGTTGGAGCCAGCCGCGTCGCGCGGGCCGCCGCCGCAACGGAAGCGGCTGCGCGCTCCACGCCCCGCGAGTGCATCGAGGCGATGGATCAGCTCGCGCAAGCGGTCGATGAGGTGCGGATCGAGATTGCCGGACTGCTGCGCACCGGTTGAAAGGGGATGGCGCCTCGGTGCGAATGACTATATAGAGACCGCGCCCCAACCTCGGCTTAGTAATCCCCGCAATTCTTCCAAATGCCCAAGATCACGTACACCGACTCCAGCGGCACAGTTCGCACGGTCGAAGGCGAGCTTGGCTCGACTGTGATGGAAACTGCGATTCGCAATAATATTCCGGGCATCGAAGCGGAATGTGGAGGCGCCTGCGCTTGCGCGACTTGCCACGTCTATATCGATGAGGCCTGGCGGGAAAAAGTCGGCGGACCGTCTCCGATGGAAGAGGACATGCTCGACTTCGGTTACGACGTGCGCCCCAACTCGCGGCTGTCATGCCAGATCAAGGTCACGGAAGATCTCGACGGTCTGGCCGTGACGGTTCCGGAAAAACAGGCATAGCTTGCTCCAATAGGTACTTGTCAGTTTGGATCGTCTGTGGCTTCGACCAAGACCACCTGCTGCATCGTCGGTGCAGGGCCCGCGGGCATGATGCTCGCGTTCCTGCTCGCGCGCGCCGGTATTTCAGTTGTCGTCATGGAAAAACACGCTGATTTCCTGCGCGACTTTCGCGGGGACACCGTGCACCCCTCGACGCTTGAAATGATGGACGATCTCGGCTTGCTCGAGGAATTTCTGAAGTTGCCGCATTCGGTCGTCAGGCGGATTTCCTTGCAGATCGGCGAAGATCGGTTGGTCATCGGCCACTTCGACCATCTGCCAGTCCATTGCAAGTTCATCGCGTTAATGCCGCAATGGGATTTCCTCAATTTCCTGGCCGATCGCGGCAGACGCTATGCCACCTTCGATCTACGCATGCAGACGGAAGCAGTCGAATTGATCGAGGAGAACGGTCGCGTCGTCGGCGTTCACGCAAGGGCGACAGGGGGTATAGTCGAAGTCCACGCCACCTGGTCGTGGGTTGCGACGGCCGCCACTCCACAATGCGCGCGAGGGCGGGCCTCGAGAGCGATGACTATGGCGCGCCGATGGACGTGATGTGGTTTCGCCTGTCGCGGAAGCCAAGTGATTCAGAAGAAACGTTCGGTCACATCGAGGACGGCCGCATGATGGTGATGCTGAACCGTACAGACTACTGGCAATGCGCCTACGTGATACCAAAAGGTACTGCGGACGAGGTGAAGCGGGCGGGACTGGACCAGTTTCGCAGGACGGTTGCCGAGATGTCGCCCTTCGTCAGCGACCGTGCCAATGAAATCGAAAGCTGGGACTCGGTGAAGCTGCTGACCGTTGCGGTGGACCGCCTTCGTCGATGGTATCGCCCCGGCCTGCTTTGCATCGGGGATGCAGCGCATGCCATGTCGCCGATCGGCGGCGTCGGCATCAATCTCGCGGTACAGGACGCGGTAGCCGCGGCCAATATCCTCGCTGAGCCGTTGCGCCGACGCGCGGTAACGATCGAAACCCTTCACGATGTACAGCGGCGCCGCGAGTTTCCGACGCGATTTACCCAGCGTCTGCAGATCCTGGTGCAAAACAACATCATCGGTCCCGCGCTGCGGGGCAGACGGCCGAAAGCGCCTCTTTTTATAAAGATGCTGCAATGGCCGCTGTTGCGGCGCATTCCCGGCCGGCTGCTGGCGCTGGGCATCAGGCCCGAACGCATCCGCACACCCGAAGTCGCGCCTGCCACGCGCGCGCCGGCGCGCTAAGGCTTCATTCCCGCCGGGGCAACCTGCGAGGATGTAAGGCCCATTTCGTCCAAGGCCTTTCGCACCAGGTTCGAGGCTTTTGCCTGCTCGATGAAATCGCTCACGAGCGCGAGTGCCGCTGGCTTGCCCTTGGGCACGCAAACGGCGGTAGTTGAGTTGAGGAATGCATCATGGAGAATGCGCGAGCCCGGAATCTTTGTCAGCAAACCGGACAAG
>JBKPLN010000237.1:0-1884 GCA_046731635.1 Pseudomonadota bacterium
CGTCGATTGCCCATTCCGTGGCGTCCAGGCCGTGCTTGGTGGTCACGTCCGGGATCAGGTGTTTGCGCGCGATCTCGACCTTCTCATCCTCGGTGTAGCCGGCGATGCGGATGATCTCCATGCGGTCCATTAGCGATGGCGGAATATTGAGCGTGTTCGCCGTGGTAATGAACATCACACTAGAGAGATCGTAGTCCACTTCAAGATAGTGGTCGTTGAACGTGTGATTCTGCTCAGGGTCGAGCACCTCAAGCAAAGCCGATGACGGATCGCCGCGAAAGTCGGCGCCCATCTTGTCAACCTCGTCCAGCAGGAACAGCGGGTTCGAGGTCTTGGCCTTGCGCATCGACTGGATGATCCTGCCGGGCATCGAGCCGATATAGGTGCGCCGGTGGCCGCGGATCTCGGCCTCATCGTGTACGCCGCCGAGCGAGACACGCACGAAGTCGCGGCCCGAGGCGCGCGCGATCGACTTGCCGAGCGAGCTCTTGCCGACCCCCGGAGGACCGACCAGGCACAGGATCGGCCCGGTCAGCTTGTTGGCGCGCTGGTGCACGGCGAGATATTCGACGATGCGTTCTTTGACCTTCTCGAGCCCGTAATGGTCGTGGTCGAGGATCTGCTGGGCGTGGACCAGATCCTTATTGGTCTTCGACCTCTTATTCCACGGGATCGACAGCAGCCAATCGAGGTAGTTGCGCACGACGGCGCCTTCCGCCGACATCGGCGATATCAGCCGAAGCTTCTTGAGCTCGTGGGTCGCCTTCTCGCGCGCTTCCTTCGAGAGCTTGGTCTTCTTGATCTTGTCCTCGATCTCGGCGAACTCGTCGCGACCTTCCTCGTCGCCCAGTTCCTTCTGGATCGCCTTCATCTGCTCGTTGAGAAAATACTCGCGCTGCGTCTTCTCCATCTGCCGCTCGACGCGGGTGCGGAGGCGTTTTTCGATCTGCAGTACGGAGATTTCAGTGTTCATCAGGCCGAGCACCTTCTCCAGTCGCTCGTTGACTGCCGTGGTCTCAAGGATCGCCTGCCGGTCGGGAATCTTGAGGGCCAGGTGCGCGGCGATCGTGTCGGCGAGCTTGGCATGGTCCTCAATCTGCTGGACGACGCCGACCGCCTCGGGCGGCATCTTCTTGCTGAGTTTCACGTAGTTCTCGAACTCGGTGGTGGCCGAGCGCGCTAAGGCTTCCGCTTCGAGGTGCTCACCCATCGTGTCGCCGAGCGCGACCGCCTCGGCCTCATAATACTTGCTGCAATCGGTGTACTTGACCAATTTCGCGCGCTGAGCGCCCTCGACCAGTACCTTGACGGTGCCATCGGGCAGCTTGAGCAGTTGCAACACGCTCGCAAGCGTGCCGGTCTCGTAGATGGCCTCGGTCGCCGGATCGTCGTCAGACGCGTTCTTCTGGGTGGCGAGCAGGATGAAGGTGTCGGACCGCATCGCCTCCTCGAGCGCCAGAATGGACTTCTCGCGTCCGACAAAGAGGGGCACGATCATGTGTGGAAATACGACGATGTCGCGCAGCGGCAGCACCGGATAGGCTCGGGTTTCTCCGGCCGCAAGCGGTGGGCGTGGCTTTGCAGTGGTCATGGCCCCAAGTCCGTATTGTTGTCCCTCTCCGCCGTGACCCGCCTGTGCGCAGCCACGACAGAGTGCCGATGGGCCGGAAAAGGAATATGGGCCGCCGCAGCGGATTTCGGCGCTTAAAGGGCAGGTATGATACCCTGTCCCTTTCGAAAATCATATGCTTTCCGACCCGGTGCGCAGTCAGTGGCTATTCACCACGCTGACCCGCACGCCAGCCCATTTCCCAGAATTCAATTTCGAGCCGCGTGGCTTCCTTGAAGATCGCAATCAGCTCGGCCTCGCGGGCGGGCGTGGAA
>JBKPLN010000238.1:0-1763 GCA_046731635.1 Pseudomonadota bacterium
GCCTAGGTGCCGCCAATTTAAGGGGCGGTTTCCTAGTCTCGTAAGTTCTGATTCAAATGGACTGGGTGATCGCTGGCTTTCAAAAAAGAGACCGCCAACAGGGGGCGGCCTCAAAGTAGTCTGACATCGTAATGTCCACTATTGATGCTGTGGACGGCTCCTCCACCGGCACGTGAGTGCCATGAAAGTGGGCGCTGTTGAGGCCCCACGATTCAGAGGAGCCAATCATGCAAGCAGTTAAGACAATCGGTCTCGATATTGCGAAGTCGATTTTTCAAGTGCATGGCGTTAATGCTGACGGCCAGGTGGTCATTCGCCGCAAACTGAAGCGGCGTTATGTGCTGGCGTTCTTTGAGAAGTTGCCGACGTGCCTTATCGGGATGGAGGCCTGCGCAACATCTCATCATTGGTCACGGGAACTGCAGGCTCTTGGGCATAGGGTGCGCCTGATGCCGCCGGCCTATGTCAGGCCCTACATCAAGCGACAGAAGAATGATGCCGCCGATGCTGAAGCGATCTGCGAGGCCGTCACCAGAGCCAACATGCGATTTGTCGAGACCAAGACGACGGAGCAGCAGAGTTGCCTGGTACTTCATCGCACCCGGCACCTGTTTATTCGTCAGCAGACCTCCGTGATCAATGCGATCCGTGCTCATCTTGCCGAGTTTGGCATCGTCGCGCCGGTCGGACGCAAAGGCCTTGAACAACTGCTCGATGTCGTCGCCAATGCAAAAGACAAACGGATCCCGGACATAGCCCGCGCCTGTGTCGCAGCTCTGGGTGCTCAACTGCGCGCGCTGAAGGCACAGATACTGGAGTTCGATCGCCAGATCATGCTCTGGCATCGGTCGCATGAGACGAGCAAACGGCTCGATGAGGTTCCGGGCGTCGGCCCGGCCCTGGCCACGGCTCTGGTTGCCAGTATCGCCGACCCGAACGCATTCCGATCGGGGCGCGACTTCTCAGCCTGGATCGGGTTGGTGCCCAAACAGCATTCAAGCGGGGGCAAAGACAAGCTCGGCAGGATCAGCAAGCAAGGTGATCGCTACTTGCGCAGCCTGTTTACGGCAGGCGCGCTTGCCGTGATCCGCTATGCCAAGATCTATGGCACCCAGCATCGGCCTTGGCTCACGGCGTTGCTGGCCCGCCGGCCAGCCAAGGTCGCCGCCATCGCGCTTGCCAACAAACTCGCGCGGATGGTGTGGGCCATGATGACCAGAGGTGAACGCTACAAGGAACCGATCGCGCTGGCGGCCTGAACAAGATCGCGCCGGCCATCCGGCGTGATGTGACGGTTGGGAAGGGCAAACAGCACGTAATGCAGTCTCAGTCGATCCAGTGATCAGGACAACCCACTTGTGCCAGCGCATCAATCGAATGCGAGCTATTGACCGGGACCTGATCCGCGGAGGGCATTATGGCCAGCGGTCATGAGCACCGCGCTAAAAGGCCGAACACATGGCCGCACCGACCAATGTGCTGCAACGTGAAGAAAGTTCTTGCCAACCCGGAGCCGTCCACACATGGCTCATAGCGGACATCCCGAGTTGCACCGCGCATGTCCGCTTTCGGGGGTAAAGCGGACATCTCACGATTACTGACCCACAGGAGACATACGTTGTGGGAAACGAGCCCGTACGCTAGCCTTCGAGCTACGCTGTCCAGAAAATTCTGGCGCCCGGGAGGCAATGACATGAGGTTTGCAAGAAGGATTGCTCCGGCAGTCACAGCTGGATTGCTGCTATCTCTTAGCGCTGTAATCC
>JBKPLN010000239.1:0-4016 GCA_046731635.1 Pseudomonadota bacterium
CGGCACGGTCGCCAAGATCGTCGGCGATGCCTTGCACGTGCTGTTTGGAGCCCCAGGTGAGCAACCCGACCATGCCGACCGAGCGGTAGCGTGCGCACTAGCGCTGGACGACTATGCCCAGTCGTTCCGCGAACGCTGCCACAAAAAGGGTATCGCGCTCGGCATCACCCGGATTGGTGTCCATGCTGGACCGGCGATGGTGGGGAATTTCGGTGGTATCCGCTTCTTTGATTACACCGCCTATGGCGATACAACTAATGTTGGTGCGCGGCTCGAAACTGCCAACAAACAGCTCGGTACTCGCATCTGTGTCAGTGCAATGCTTGCAGAGGCGGTGAAGAATTTCCATGGGCGGCCGATTGGTGATCTGTTGCTCAGAGGGAGAGCGGAGGCCCTGCGTGCCTTCGAACCCCTTACGGCCGAACAATTTACTGATCCCGCCACGAAGAGTTATCTGGACGCGTTTGCCAAACTGGAAGCAGGCGATCCTGGCGCTATTACGGCCTTCGCGGCACATCTCGGAAGGCAACCAGAGGATAAGCTTACAAGCTTCCACCTCAAGCGTCTGTTAAATGGTGTGACCGGTACGCAAATCGCGATGGACTGATGCAGCAAGCTCAATGATCTGGAAGTCTGCTTTTGGCCCTTAGCCGACATTCCTAGTTGCACCGCACATGTCCGCTTTTGGGGGGGAAAGCGGACATGATTTTTTGATTCCTCCAGCCGCAAACGCTTTAGCTATTTCCTCTTAGGGCGAGTGCGATTTTGCGATGATGTTGTTTCGCGAAGGTTTGCCCATCTCGTGTCAGAAGGCTTACCGTTGGTATAGCTGATTTCGGAGTTCGGCCACTTGCCGGTCATATAGAGCCACGCAAGGCGACTTGCCGAATAAGGCTGACCACCAATGCGAATTTGATGGTAACCCCTCCCATTTTTTGCGCCGGCTATAGTGCCAACAGGAGCGCGACTGCCAGCGTTCACCTTCCAGCGAAATATCCCAGTTGTAGGGACGTAACTCAGGACTTTGCGAAGTCGTTTCGCGGTCAGCATAGGCAACCAGAATATCTGTCGAAACGCACGGTAAACATCGGCAAACCAACCAAAGAACTCAATGGCATGAGTTTCACAATTCTTGGAATGCGACATAGTTCCTGTCGAAGACCAAAACGTTCCGCCGAGGGACCGCGTATCAGCCGGAGCCTTCGGATGTCCGCTTTTGGCCCAAAGCGGACATCCCTAGTTGCACCGCAAATGTCCTATTTCGGGGGTAAATCGGACATGGCGATGCGAAATGTCCGCTTTCGGGGGTAAAGCGCGGACATGGCGATTGCAATGCGAATGTCCGCTTAGGACCGATACTGATTCTCTAATCGACGAAATAGAATAATTGGCGCGTTTGACTTATCATGAGCTTTCTACGAGCGACGCCGCGCCTGGGACGGGCTCATGGAACGAGGCGTAAAATGGACGCGCCGAGTGTAGAGCGTCGACTTGCTGCAATTCTAGCGGCGGATGTGGTCGGCTATAGCCGCCTGATGGAAGCTGATGAGGATGGGACCCTCGCGCGGCTAAGGACAGTTCGGCTAGAGCTCATCGACCCAGCACTCGCCAAATGTAAGGGTCGCATCATCAAGACCACGGGTGACGGAATGTTGGTGGAATTCCAAAGCGTCACCGAGGCGCTGCGCTGCGCCGTGGATTTCCAGGAGCGCATGGCGCGACGCAATCGCGACATGCCCGCATCGCGCACCCTTCTTTATCGTATCGGCATCAATCTGGGCGATGTGATCGTGGAAGGAGACGATATCCTGGGTGACGGCGTCAATGTGGCGGCCCGGCTTGAGTCCATAGCGCATCCAGGCGGAATCTGCATCTCTGCGGCGGTGCGTGATCAGGTCGGGGATCGGCTGGGAGTAGGATACGAGGACCTCGGCGACCAACACGTCAAGAATATAACCCGTCCGATTCGGGTTTTTAAGGTCGTACTAACCGGCCAGCCATCAGGCGCAAGCAATACAGTCTCCATCGAAGGGGCAGCGCCGGAGGCAAGTGCTCGGGTGCCGTCGATCGCAGTTCTACCGTTTATCAACATGAGCGGTGATACAGAACAGGAGTTTTTTTCCGACGGGCTGACCGGAGGAAGTTCGAGTGGTTGACCTTGATCAGGGTAGAGAGCGACTCCCCACGCGCGAAGAAATCGAGAATGGCATCGAGTACCGCGACTACGACCACTACATAGAAGGAAGAGCAGCATGGACACGCGAAGTTAAGACAGATGCGAGATTATCGACTCCAGTCGACCCGAAGAAGGATCAAGCTGAGTTGTCACGCCGCGTCCTACGGGAGATGTGGGACAAGGCTGACCGCGCAATCGACAAACAGACCGGGCGGTCAAAATAACGGCTCACTCACCCGACGACGGCAGTTCAGGCAAAATAGTGTATGCGGTGAAGTGCAATCCCAAGCCGAGCATTAAAGACTCGGCTTTCGGGGTTGGCTTCTGCCACGCGGGTATCTAAGTGGGTCTCGTATTTTTGCTACAATTGGCGAACAGCCTTCAAATCCGTGTCGGGGAAACGGGGGGCGTCCACCATGTGGGCCACGCTGTTTATTATTGTCTTGGTCCTTGCTGCCGTACTCAACCTAGTCGCAATCGTTACAGAATACGCATCTCCAGAATCCTGAACGCCGGACAAGCCTGTTAGCGTTGCCATCCGCAAGTGACGCACGGCGCTCGATGGTTTTTATCTCTGTGTGAGGCAATTTGCCGAACTATGTCCGCTTTGGGGGTAAAGCGGACATGCTTTTTGCAAACGTCCGCTTTTGACCCAAAGCATTGGCGACCAAGACAGAGCGCGGTATTTGAGAGTGGCACATAGCGCGCGCCGTCTAGTCCATCGAGGAACCATACTTACCGTGATGAGTTGCTCCGGGCAGAGAAGACAGCCCTTCCCCTCGGGCACTGTACATGCGTCATATCGATGTCCGCACCGAGGCTGCATCCGTCCCCGTTTCGCGAACCGCAACCACTGCAGCATCATCATTTGAAACGTCGCGCAAAGCGCTATTTATTATCTGGGCACGTATAGGACTTCATCCGGCAACTGCGTTCGTCTTCCTATCGCTTGCGTTCGGGTCGCTGGTCGCCATCGTTCTTCCACCTCTGCGAGGACCGGACGAAATTTCTCATTTTTTGCGCATCTATTCTTACGCGCGCGGGGAGCTTCTGCCCGCTGCCGAGGTCGATGGTCGGAAGGGAATTTTCGTTGATCGCGAGCTGTATCAGCAGCTCTCTTTCTTCAGATCTGCGGGGGAATGGTTCGCCACAGCCAGAGAAAAAGACGTTCGCTACGGGCAGGTCATGGCCCTGTACCGAGACGCCGCCGGCAACATTGTTGACGACTCTGACCAGGCCGCCATTTTTGCGCCATTCGCAGGGACCGAAGGTTATAGCCCGATTGCATATCTTCCATACATCCCCGCGGCGGCCGTAGGACGTTTGCTCAGGCTTGATTTTCCCGACTTGCTGCTTCTCATGCGCCTTTCCGGCATTGCAGCTTTCACTGCGCTGGCCGCTTACGCGATCAGGGTGAGTCCAGCTCTCAAATGGGGATTTGTGCTGATCGCGATGCTGCCTGTTTCACTTTATAACCGCTCTGTTCTCAGCGCGGACGGCGCCGCGCTCAGCTCTGCTTTGGTGATCACCGCGCTTTGCCTCAGCGCCGCACGGAAATCTGCCGCTGGACCGATCTGGGAGCGCTCGCTCTGGATGACGTTTTGCGCTCTCAGCAAACAGCCGCAGATCGTATTCGTGTTGTTAGAATTGATGACCTCCCGTTTCAGAGACCTGCGGCAGCGCTGGCGAAGCGTTTTGATCGTCATCCTGCCCTGCCTTATTCTGTCACCGCTGTGGGTGCTCAGCCGAGATGGGGGCCTGGCGCCTGCAGATGGACAGATACCATCCGCCCGAAGAATTCAATCCGGTGTGGAAGCTTTCTTACATGTGGGAGCATCCA
>JBKPLN010000240.1:0-13439 GCA_046731635.1 Pseudomonadota bacterium
CCGGAGCAGCGCCTTGCGCTTTGGCGGAGGTATTCCAGTCGGGCAAGGAAGCTTGTCTGCTTGCAAGAACGACCAGTGCGGCGGACTTGAGCAACGAACGGCGGTTCATGAGGTACTCCAGCGGAAGGCGCCACCCGGCAGGGAGTGACTTATGCCAATGCTATGTGGTTTTCGCTTGGGGCGACAGTGCAGAGGCATTCGTCGCGACAAATTGAACGAGCCCTGAAAGAGCGGGAGGCTCGCGGCTGATCGAGAGATTACAGACGCAACGAGGCGCCGAAAAAACTTCCGGCGCCTCGCCAAAGTTCGTCGGTCCAGCAGATCAGAAATGTATGAAGGAGGCTCGGACCGGCCCGACCGTTCAGCCCGGGCAGACGGACAAGCCGCTGCAAGCGCCAAGGGTGAAGTTTGCCTTCTCCTTCGACGCGCCGGCCGCGATTTCCAGCGCCTCGTCAGAGACTTCGAAGGCGAGGATCTCTTCTTCAAACTTTTCAAGTCCCATCGTGGTCTTCATGGCATTATCCTTTCGTTCGCCAGCGGCGCCGGCAATCAGAGATATCTGTAAAAACGCCCCTTCCCAGCGCCATGCGACATGATCCGATGCACTCCCTGCAAAGTCAATTGGAATAAGCCTATGTCCGCAGGCACTTATGGGATGCGGCTGCCGGATTCTTTGGGAAATCAAGCCGCGTCTTAACCAAATCAGATCATAAAAGCGCGGTTCGTTCCCGCGGGCCTTCGCGCCCCCATATCAATCATGCAAGAGGCCGAAAGCGGCCCGATCATCGCCTGTTTTTGGCTGCACGCCAGGCGTCGTCGAGCCAGTCTGTGACAAGCGAATGAGGATACGGGTTTGAGTATAATCGTCCCACAGGAGCCGGAGTGATTGATGGATGTTTTCCACGAGCGGTTGACCCTTCGGGCGGCGACCATCGACGAACTCCTCTCGGATGATTTTGAGGCCCTGCCGGGCCAGAAAAGCGATGCCGATTTGGCGGCCCGCCGCCTCGCTGCCTGGTGTCAGTCATGTGCCAGCGGCGATTGGTCGCTGTTTAACCAGCGACTTGGCCGGGATGGATGGACGATTGACGCTGTTCTGAAAAGATTTGCCACGGTTCGCCGCAAAGCTTCCGCTCCTGCCCCGCCGTGGCTCGCCGACGCCATGTGGATAGAGGCGGCACTGCAGAGTCCGCGCACAAGCGTCGAGCCTCGCCAGTCGCCTGCCGGCAGCGGGACTTGTGCGTTCGAGGATCTGCTCATGCCGGTGGTGCACCGGGCTACCGATCTCTTGTGGTCGGGCGTGGATCATCGGGCAATCGACAATCTGACCGAATCCGCTCGCGCCTGCCTTGCCCATTCCTTGCTGAAGGAATTGTCCGATCTGTCCGCCCCGGCGATCTACGAGCAATTCGTCAAGGCTCGCAATGCGGCCGAAACCGCCGATGCATCGAAATCGGCTCCCGCAAATGGAGCAGCGCTTTACGACCGGTTCGCGATCGACATGAGCGCGGGCGGGTTTCGGCACCTGTTTGAAGCCAAGCCCGTGCTTTTGCGGCTGATGGCCGTCGTTGTCCGGCAATGGATCGAGATGTCGCGCGAATTTGTTCTCCGCCTTGATACGGATCTGCCGGCTATTCGACGGGAAATCTTGCGGTCGAATACCGACAGCCGTGTTGCCCGGATCGATGGAGACCTTTCCGATCCGCACAACGGCGGCCGTTCGGTCCGCATCATCAGCTTCGAGGATGGCCTGCGGGTCGTTTACAAGCCGAAGGATCTCCGGCTCGACATCGCCTGGTACCACCTTGTGCAGCGGCTGAACGGAGCTGGCGCACCGATTGAGCTCCGAGCCGTGCGTGCGATTGGGCCGGATGGTTATGGTTGGACCGAGTTTGTCGACCACACCGAATACACCGGCACGGCGGGGAGCAACCAGTTCTTCCGGCGTGCAGGTGCATGGCTTGCGCTGTTCCATTCCTTTGTAGCGAATGACATGCACCAGGAAAACATGATCGCCGCCGGCGAGCATCCGGTCCCGATCGATCTCGAAACGATCCTCCAGTCATCCGAAAATCACGACACGTCAGATGCGGAGGCTGAAGCCTTTGATCTCGCGACAGACAAGCTCGCCAACTCGGTGATGATGGTCGGCCTGCTCCCCGCCTACGGACGGTCGCCCGACAACAGCGTCTTTGCCATGGGCGGAATGACGGCGGACTGGAATTCAAAAATAAAGATCCAGTGGGACAACATAAATTCCGATGCAATGCGGCCGAAGAAATCGAAGGAGACCGGCAGCACCAATCCGAATCTGCCGCGTGCCAACGGCCAATATGCGAGGTTTGCTGATCACGTCGATGATTTCGTTGCGGGCTTTGCGGACTATGCCAGGTTCCTGGCGGCGCAGGGCGGAAAGCGGCAAAAGCTGTACGAAGATTTTGCCGGACTTTCGGTTCGCAAGGTTATTCGCGCGACGCGATTTTATTCCATGCTACTCCAGCGACTGCGCAATTGCCGCACGATGGACGACGGCGTCATGTGGTCGGCGCAAGCGGATTTCACGGCCCGGCTGGCGGAATGGGATAGGGATAGCGACGACTTTTGGCCTCTCCAGCGAGCCGAGCGCTCAGCGCTTATTGCACTCAACGTGCCGCACTTTGTTTCGCCAAGCGATGGAAACGAGATTCGTGATGCGAATGGAATTTCCGTTCGAACCGAGGCCAAACCCGGGCTTGACCGCGCGCGCGCTCGCATGCGCGATTTCGATGAGCATGAGATCGAGTGGCAGATCGAGGTGATCACGGAGAATACAAGATCGCTGGCAAGACCGTCGGTTCCGGCAGCGGATAGGGAACGACACGTAGAAGAGGTCGCAGTTCACTCGACAACGAAGGCCTTCATTGCGGAAGCCGACAAGATTGCCGAAGAGCTGTCACGCTATGCAATTCGTCGCGGTCCGGGCGCCGCGTGGATCGGACTCGACTGTCTTGGCGATGCCGACGTTTTTCAGCTCGTTTGCCTCGGACCCGATCTCTATAACGGAGTTTCAGGAATTGCGCTGTTTCTTGCCGGGCATGCGCGCGTCACTGGCCGTCGCTCCTCGGCCGAACTTGCGCTGGCCGGGCTTTCCCATCTGCGAAAGAATCTGAAAAGCCGCAACGTAGCACGAATGGCGCGCTCTCTCGGCGTTGGCGGCGCGACCGGTCTCGGTTCGATCGTTTACAGCCTCGCCGTCACGTCGAAATTGCTTCATAGGGATGATCTGCTTGCGGACGCTTATGTCGCAGCCCGATTGTTCACCGACGAATTGATCGCGGCGGACAGACAGCTGGATGCGATCGGCGGGTGCGCCGGCGGCATACTCGGACTGCTTCGTCTTTATCGCGACACCCACTCTGCCGAAGTTCTCAATCGAGCGATCAGATGTGGAGAGCGTCTGCTTGCGCACGCCAAGCTTGGGCCGGAAGGCCGCCGCAGCTGGGTCGGTCAAGGCTCGGGCAAAGAGGCGCTGAACGGCATGTCGCACGGCGCCGCTGGTTTTGCCTATGCGCTTGCTTCGTTGGCCTCGGCCAGCGGGCGCGAAGAGTTCGCGCAGGCCGCCTCTGAATGCATTGCCTTTGAAAATTCGAGTTACGATGCCGGCAGGACAAACTGGCCCGACCTTCGCGGAGAAGGGGCTCCGACGTGGCCGTGTCAGTGGTGTCACGGAGCGACCGGGATTGGTCTTGCGCGGGTAGCCATGGCAAAAACGGGCGCAAGAGATTCCAAAGGGCTGACCGCCGATATTGAAAATGCGCTTGAGGGCGCGAGGAAAGCATGGCCGGGCGGCGTGGATACGCTGTGCTGCGGCACTCTCGGCAGTGTCGAATTTTTCTGCGAAGCCGGCAGTGTTCTCGGGCACAAAGACCTCAGTGAGACTGCATCGCGCCGGCTGATGGCGGTGCTGCAAGCCGCTGCATCAAGCGGCGACTTCCGCTGGAATAGCGGCAAGCGCAATTTTAACCTGGGTTTGTTCCGCGGACTGGCCGGCGTTGGCTACACGTCGCTGCGTCAGACCGATGCTTCTCTTCCGAACGTCCTCATCTGGGAATAGCCGTTCGGCTAAACCTGTTCGGCGTTGAGATAAGCCAGCCTTGCGCCGCAAAAGGCGCATATCAATCCAAGCGCAACCGCCGTAAGGCCTGCAATGACATCGATCGTGCCGCCAAGATTTCCGGTCTTGCTCATGATGCCGCCGACCGTGGCAGCCACGAAGACCAGGGCTATCAGTATCTTCTGCGCCAGCCGATAAATCACATCGCGTTCCCGTGCGGCTGCAATCAGGTAGGCAGCGGCGGCCCACCCTCCGAAGAATCCCGCGCCGGCGATGGCCCACCAGGCGACCGCCGAGACGAATTGTTGCCGGGTCGCCGTGCCGGGGTCGCGGAGCGCGGCATCAAGACCAATTCCGAAAACCGTCAACAAGATATGGACGACGAGAGCTGCGAATATTCCACACGCGATTGCACCGGCATAATGCAGTCGGCGGAGGGCATCGGTGTCCATCGGCGTTTGTCCGGACGGGCGGTCGGTGTCAGGTCGGCCGACACACTACCCGATTACGGCGTCACGCGCGAATAGCCATTTGCGGAGGCTTGAAGCGCTTCGGATCCACCGCGCGCATCAAGCGCTTTGGGCGCAAGGCCGATTTCCCGCTCGACGATGTAGCGGGGGCCCGACTTGGTTTCGAAATAGATCTTGCCGACATACTCGCCGATCACCGCAATGGCGAATGTCTGAAAGGAGGCAATGAGCAGGAAGAGCAGCATCACGGAGGTCCAGCCTTGCACGGTGTGGCCGGCGATCCAGTTTGCAAATACCCAGACACTCATGCCGAGGAACACGACGAACAGGATGATGCCCATCAAGGCAATCATTCGGATTGGCCGCACCGACAGCGAGGTGATGCCGTTGACGGCAAGCGCCACCATCTTCGCGAGCGTATACTTCGTATCGCCATGCAGCCGGGGAAGCCTGTCGTATGCAACGGTCGCGGTCGTGAAACCGAGCTGAACAGCAAGACCGCGCAGGAATACGTGCGCTTCCCCATACAGCGACAGCGCGCGTAGCGCGCGATCGCTCATCAAACGAAAATCTGCGTGGTGCGGGATGATCTCGGCGCCCAGCCAATTGAGAATGCGATAGTAGAGGTCAGCGCTGGATCGCTTGAACCAGCTGTCGCTGGTTCGTTTCTTCCGGACGGCGAAAACAATTTCTGCTCCGCCGGCAAAATTCTCGATCATCCTTGCGACGACAGACATGTCGTCCTGCAAGTCCGCGTCAAGCGAAATGACTGCGTCCGCTTTTCCGATCTGCGCGAGCAGCCCGGCCAGCAGCGCATTCTGGTTTCCGGCATTGCGTGACAATTTGAGACCTCGCACGCGCTTCGGGTGCGAGCGCGAGATTTTCTCGATCAGGTTCCAGGTCCGGTCCGTGCTCCCGTCGTCGACCAAAGTCACATAACTTCCCGACGAGATGAATTTCGATTTTTCGAGCCTGGCGATGTCGGCGAGCAGGCACGTGAGTGTGCTGAATGCCGGCCTGCTCGTTGTAGCAGGGAATGACAAACGCGACGGTGGGCGGTTTGACGGCAGACATGACCAGGCAACCGGAGTTTGGAATTCTCCAATCATGTCGCACAACCACGTTACGAAAGTGTGCCGCGGCAGCGTTTACAAAGCTTTTACCGCGCCGCATTCTCTAACAGTTTCTGAAATCCGACTGTTCCTGCCGGAAGGGCTCAGATCGCCGCCAGTTCGCGCATGATCCGATAGAGGCGAGCCTGGCCTTCGAAGCCAATGCCGGGCCGGTCGGAGAGCGAAATCGCGCCATTCTCGATCCTGGCATCGTCGGCAAATCCGCCGAAGTCGCCAAATACGCCGGGATAGGACTCCGCTCCGCCGAGGCCGAAACCGGCCGCGATCGCGAGCGACATCTGGTTGCCGCCATGGGGAAACAGCGACGCGCGGCTCCAGCCGTGCCCGGCCAGCATTTCAATCGTGGTGGCGTATTGTCCGATGCCGTAGGCCTGCGGCGGGTCGATCTGGATCACATCGCGCCCGGCCCGAAAACCGCCGAACCGGACCAGGTTTTCGACATCGGGCGTCGAGAAAAGATTTTCGCCGGTCGCCAGTGGGTTCTCGTAGTGCGTCGCGAGCTCGGAAAAAAGCGCGAAATCGAGCGGATCGCACGGCTCCTCGAACCAACGCAGATTGAAAGGGGCAAGCGCCCTGGCATAACGGAGCGCCTCATCGCGACCGAATTTGCAGTTCGCATCGACGGCGAGATTTTCTCCCGACCCGACGACTTCGAGCACGGCCTCAAGCCGGCGCACATCGTCCTCAAGGGGAAGACCGCCGACTTTCATCTTGACCATCGTATAGCCGGCGTCGAGATGATGCCGCATCTCGTCCTGAAGGTCGCGGATGGTCTGACCAGGCCAGTACCAACCGCCGCCGACATAACAGAAAACCTGCGTTGCAGGGTTCCCGCCGTTGAATCGCTCCGCCAGCACGACGTGCAATGGCTTGTCGGCGATCTTGGCGACGGCGTCCCAAACCGCCACCTCCATGGTGCCGATGGCGATCGACCGCTCGGAATGTCCACCCGCTTTTTCCCGCCGCATCATGCAATTGAAAATCTTTCTCGGGTCCAGGTTGTCGCCGGAGTCATCGAGAAGCGAGCGTGGATCGGCGGAAAGAATGCGCGGGATAAAACGGGCGCGCATTTGCGCGCCGCAGGCGTAGCGGCCGGTCGAGTTGAACGCGAATCCGCAGACCGGCCTGCCGTTGCGAACGACATCGGTGATGACCGCGACGACCGACGTCGTCATTTCGGTGAAGTCGAAGCTCGAATTGGCAAGCGTCGACTTCAACGGGATTGCCGTCTCGCGGATGCCGACGATGCGCATTGCTCAGGCAGGCCTGAGAGCTATTGAATCTGCGGGATGTTGGCGTCCTTGATCACCTTGCCCCACTTGTCGACCTCTTTCTTGATGTACGCGGCGAATTCGTCCGGCTTGCTTGCGATCACCTCGAAGCCGAGTTGAGCGCATTTTTCCTTGACGTCCGGCAGCGCCATGGCCTTGACAATCTCGCTGTTGAGCAGGTCGACAATTGCTTTTGGCGTTCCGGCCGGCAGGAAGATGCCTTGCATGGTCTCGGATTCCTGCCCCGTCACGCCGGCCTCGGCCATGGTCGGCACGTCGGGCAGCGCCGACGAGCGCTTGGTCGCGGTGACCGCGAGGCCGCGCAGCTTGCCGGCCTGTATCTGCGGCGCAGTCGGCGGCAGCGCGGTCAAGGCGACCGGCGTATGACCGGCGACCGCTGACTGGATTGCCGGACCGGCCCCATTGAACGGCACGGTCGCGAGATCGAGCTTGAATGTGAGCTTGAACAATTCGCCTGCAAGATGCGGCGTCGTTCCTGCGCCGGGCATTGCATAGTTGTATTTGCCAGGCTCTTTCTTGATGAGCTCGACGAGTTCCTTCACCGTCTTGGCCGGGAAATCCGCATTGACTACGAGGATATTCGGCGAAGCCGCCGCAAGCGTGACAGGCGCGAAATCCTTGAATGGATCAAATGGATTCTTGGCGTAAAGGCTTGGATTGACCATAAATGCCGAGCTTGTCACCAGCACGGTGTATCCGTCGGGCGCCGACTTTGCGACCTGCATCATTCCGATGTTGCCGCCCGCGCCGGGATGGTTTTCGACATAGAACTGCTGTTTCAGCGACTCCGAAAGTTTTTGCGCAATCAAGCGGGCCATGACGTCGGTCGGGCCCGCGGGTGCGAAGGGCACGACGATCTTTACCGGCTTCTCGGGATATCCCGCTGCCGCCGCTGGAAAAATGCCGAGTGCCAGCGCGGAAAATGCAGCAAAAATCGCAGCGAGTTTTGCCCTCGGATGCATGTGGTTCCTCCCATTTTTGTCATCGTAGCATTGCACGACGACCTTGCCAGCGGGACTTGCATCGGTCGCGGCCACAGGCTGTATTTCGCCGGTCAACATCTTCTTATTTTCTTCAGAGGATATTCAATGCCGGCGAGAAAGATCACCCGTCAGGACATGCGCGAGGCCGCGGAGAAGTACAAGAATTGGGGCAAGTGGGGTCCGAATGACGAGATCGGCACGCTCAACTACACGGCTCCGGAGGACATCATTGGTGCTGCGCGCCTGGTCAGGAAAGGCAAGGTGATCTCGCTTGCGCTGAACTTCGACCACACCGGCCCGCAGGGCGCAAAGAGCAAATATCCCGCAATGGGGCGCACCAATCCGATCCATACCATGCTGCGCACCGGCACGGACGCCTATTCGGGCGCGCTCGACAAGCGAGGAATTCGGGCCGCCGACGACATGGTGACGATGCCGCTCCAGTGCGGCACGCAATGGGACGGCCTTGGCCACGTCTTTTATGAGAACTACATGTGGAATGGCTACGATTGCCGCGAGGTGACGTCGGCAGGGGCGCAGAAATGCGGCATCGAGAAAACGAAGAACCGGATGGTGGGCCGTGGCGTATTTCTCGACGTGGCGCGCTACAAAGGCGTCGAGTCGCTCGACGACGGCTACGGAATCACCAACGATGACCTTTATGGAACCGCAAAGAAGCAAAACGTGGAGCTCAAGCGCGGTGATTACATCATCGTGCGTACCGGCATGATGGAGCGTTGCCAGAAGGCGGGAAGCTGGGATGGCTATCCGGGCGGCGACGCGCCGGGTTTTGCTTTCGAGACGCTTGAATTCGTCAGGGCCACGCAGCTGGCCGCGCTTGCCAGCGACACCTGGGGATGCGAGGTGCGTCCGAACGAAAGCGAGGAAGGAATCAATCAGCCCTGGCACTGGATCACCATTCCCATCATGGGAATGACCATGGGCGAGATCTTTAACCTGAAGGAACTGGCCGACGACTGCGAGCAGGACAAGGTCTACGAGTTCCTGTTCGTGGCGCCGGCCATTCCAATCACCGGAGCGGTGGGCTCTCCGGTCAATCCGCTGGCGATAAAGTGACGGCTCCTCCGGGTGGCGTTCTGCGCAATGCCCCTCGGGATGAGGCCGAGAAAGGAATTGGGTCATGCAGAAGCAATATCCTGTCACTCACAGCGAAGCAGAGTGGCGCAAGATCCTGACGCCCGAGCAATACGCCATCATGCGCGAGCATGGGACGGAGATGCCCGGAAGCTGTGCGCTGTTGCACGAGAAACGCGCCGGCACTTTCCGCTGCGTCGCCTGTGACCAGCCTTTGTTTGTCTCGAAGGTGAAATTCGAAAGCGGGACGGGATGGCCAAGTTTCAACGATCCGTTGCCCGGCGCGATCGAGACCGAGACCGATCGAAGCCACGGCATGGTTCGTGACGAAGTCCATTGCAGCCGCTGCGGCAGTCACCTCGGACATGTGTTCGATGACGGACCGCCGCCGACCCATTTGCGCTACTGCATCAACGGCGTCGCGCTGAAATTCGAGCCCGCCTGATGGCGGGTGTCGGACACAATCTCAAACGCGTCGGCGCCGAGGTGCTTGCCGAGATGCTGGCAGGCTACGGCGTCACGCACGTGTTCATGGTGCCCGCCGTGCTGCGGCGAACCTTTGCCGAAATGGAGCGGCGGACCCAGATCGCGCGCGTGCATTGCCATGGCGAAAAATCGGCGGCTTACATGGCCGATGGCTATGCGCGCGCGTGCGGCAAGCCCGGCGTCTGCATGGCGCAGGTGATCGGGGCTCTCAATCTCGCGGCGGGCCTGCGCGATGCCTATCTGGCGCATTCGCCGATCATCGCGATGACCGGCGGGCGTGATCCGAAGACAAAATTTCGCAAGGTCTATCAGGAGGTTGACGACATTCCCGCGTTCGAACCGGTGACAAAAATGAACGTCACCATCGACGACGTGTCGCGCATTCCCGACATGCTGCGGCAAGCCTTTCGCACCGCGACGACCGGCGTGCCTGGACCCGTGCATCTGCAATTTCGCGGCAACGAAGGGCAGCTGGATTTGGAAGAAGCGGAGATGGACGCGCTTGTCGAGGCGCAATTTGCCCGCGTTCCTGCGTTTCGCCCGGAGCCGGAAGCAGCGCATGTAAAGGCGGCACTCGAGCTTCTGCAAAAGGCGGAGCGGCCGATCATTGTCGCGGGCGGCGGCGCACGGGCGTCGGGCGCCGGCAAGGAGCTCGTCGCGCTGGCGGAAGCCCTGCAAATTGCTGTAGCGACATCGCTGAACGGCAAGGACGTCATCCCCGGCACGCATGCGCTGTGCGTCGGCGTGGTCGGGAGCTACTCGCGTGAATGCGCCAATCTCGCCGTGAACCGCGCCGATCTGGTCTGCTTCATCGGCACCGAAACCGGCGGGATGACGACGCATTTTTGGGCGGCGCCGAAAATCGGGACGCCGGCGATCCAGATCGACATCGAGCCGGAATCGCTTGGACGCAACTATCCGCTGCAAGCGAGCGTATTGGGCGATGCCAGGAGCGTGCTGGTCCGCATGCTCGGTCAGATCGACAAAGCAAGTGCGGCAAAGCGGGCTCCCTGGATCAAGGAAATTGCTGCCCTTCGCGGCGACTGGCACGCCAAGTACAAGTCGCAGCTGGAATCGGATGCGGTGCCCATTCACCCGGCGCGCATCTGCAACGAGTTGACCATCCAAATGCCTGATGATGCCATCGTCGTTGTCGATACGGGTCATGCCGGCATGTGGATGGGCGGCATGTACGACCTTCGCACGCCTGCCCAAAGCTACATGCGCAGCGCCGGTCATCTGGGTTGGGCATTTCCGGCTGGCCTCGGCGCCAAGGCGGCCTGTCCCGACAGGCCGGTGGTCGTGTTCACCGGTGATGCCGGTTTCTGGTATCACATCGGCGAAGTGGAAACGGCGGTGCGCTGGAATCTCGCCTCGGTGACGATCGTCAACAACAACGGCGGCGGCAATCAGTCCAAACGAGGGTTCGACCGCGCCTATGGCGGGCAGCAGACTGAGCAGGCGCGGGAGCTATGGACCTATAACAAAACGAATTTCGCCAGGCTGGCGGAGGATATGGGCGCGCTTGGCATCCGCGTGGAGAACCCGGGCGACATCGCGCCGGCGCTTGCGGCCGCGGTTGCGGCCAACAGGCCGGCGGTGATCGACATAGCGACCGATATTGAGGCGCTCGCTCCGACGGCGGTCACATAGGATTGCAGGTTTTAAAGTCATGGCCGGGCTTGTCCCGGCCATCCACGTCTTACTTACTGACGTGCTGAAGGGAAGACGTGGATGCCCGGCATAAAGCCGGGCATGACGATTCAGCGGTCAGCTACTTCAACGGCGGTCCGACATAGCGGAACTTCTGCGCGCGCTTTCCGGTGTCGACTTCGGTCGTGTAGATGTTGCCCTTGCTGTCGATTGCAAGATTGTGAATCCAGTGAAACTCGCCCGCATTGCGCCCGTTGCGGCCGAATGCGCCGACAATCTCACCAGTCTCGCGCACCAGCGTGCGAACTTCGTTGTTTGCGCCATCGGCGTTCATCAAAAAGGTCTGCTGCGAGTCCGGCCACAAATCGAGGTCCCACACCGACCCCTGTTGCAGCGTCTCTTTCGCGACAAAGAATTCCTTCACGAACGTGCCGTCTTTGCGGAAGACCTGGATGCGGTCGTTCGAGCGGTCGCAGATGTAGACCAGCCCGTCCTTGGCGACCTTCACGCAGTGGACCGGATTGGCGAATTGCTGCGGCGCCGGGCCGGCCGGGTTGTAGGGAGGTTGCTTGGCATCATCCGGTGCCTTGCCGTATGCGCCCCAGTGCCGTTTGTAAGCGCCGGTATCGGCGTCGAACACGATAATGCGATGATTGCCGTAACCGTCGGCAATGTAGATCTCATTGGTCGCGGGATCGACTTCGGTATCGGCGGGCCGACCCAGGCGGGTCGTATCGGCGCTGCCGGTCTGCGGGCCGGGCTTGCCGATCTGCAGCACGAACTTTCCGTCCTGGCTGAATTTCAGCACATGGCCATCGTTGTTGCCGTTGCCACCGACCCAGACAAACCCCTTGTGATCAATATTGATGCCATGCTCGGTCTCGAACCAATCGTAGCCTTGCCCGGGTCCTCCCCACGCCCTGAGCAGATTGCCCTCCTGGTCGAACTCCATCACGGGTGGCGCCGGCACGCAGCATTTCGTCCGCGGCGGATTGAACGTCGCTGCTTTTTCATCATCGGTGAGCGAGCGCGGCCGCTGGATGACCCAGACATGATCCTGCGCGTCGACGGCCACGCCTGCGGCCTGTCCCATGATCCAGTTATTCGGCAGCGTCTTCGGCCAGGATGCGTCGACCTGGAACTTCGGCAGGTCGTTGGCGAGCGCTGGCGCGATAGACAGGGCGCAAACAAAAAACGACGAAGCGATTTTCATGGTGTCCTCCCGGCGCCGGCGGCAGACCGGCTTTACACCGATGCTCCGCCTTCAGTCAGGCGCAATCAAGGGGCTTGAGGCCCAACGCGGCAGGATCAGCCTTCGCCGATCTCACGCAGGATTTCAGCCGTGTGCTCTCCGAGGCGCGGGGAGGGCCGTTCGGAACCCGCCTTCCAGCCGTCGATAACGATCGGTGTGCGCACGCCGGGAATCGTGCCGCCTTTGGCATCCGCGCTCGGCAGCGAAAGCTTCATTCCGCGATGCGCCACCTGCTCATCGTTGAACACCTGCTCGAGATCGTTGATGGGACCTGCAGGCACCTGCTGCGCCTCGAGCTTGTCAAGCAAGTCGTCGCGTTTCATGCGGGCGGTCAACGCTGACAATTTGCCGATCAATTCCGCACGGTGCTTGAGTCTTCCGACATTGTCCTTGTAAGCGGGATTTTGCGCGAGCTCCGGTGCGCCCAGCACGTTGCAAAATTTGACGTATTGGTTGTCGTTGCCGGTGGCAACAATCACATGTCCGTCTGCGACCGGAAAAACCTGATAGGGCACAATATTGGCGTGAGCATTGCCAATGCGCTTTGGCACACTGCCTGACACCAGATAGTTCATCGCCTGGTTGGACAAGATGCCGACCGTGGAATCGACCAGCGCGGTGTCAACATAGCAGCCCTTGCCGGTTCGTTCGCGCTGCGCCAGCGCCGCAAGAATGCCGATGACCGAATACACGCCAGTGAAGATGTCCGATACGGGAATGCCGATGCGAGTCGGCTCGCCGTCCGCCATCCCGGTCAAGTCCATGATGCCGCCCATGCCCTGCGCCATCAGGTCATAGCCGGCGCGCTTGGCGTACGGACCGTCCTGGCCGAAACCGGTGACCGAGCAATAAATCAGTCGTGGGCATTCTGACGCGAGGCTCTTGTAGTCGAGGCCGAATTTCGCTAGGCCGCCAACCTTAAAGTTTTCGATGAGGACATCGGAGCGCGCCGCCAATTTCCGCACGATGCGACGGCCTTCGT
>JBKPLN010000241.1:0-3107 GCA_046731635.1 Pseudomonadota bacterium
GGGACGGTGGACATAAGGCCTCTCTCTTGTGTGCCCTGACCTTGTGCCGGGCATCCACGACTCCAATGGTCATAGCCTACGGACATGGATGGCCGGGGCAAGACCGGCCAGCGACGTTTCTGATCACTGGAGTTGCGGCTCGCCCTCGGTATTTTTCTTTGCGAGTTCGATCTCGGTGATCGCGATGAGGATTTCGGCGCGCGTCTTTAAATCGGGGGCTTCCAGGAGCGCCTGTTTTTCCGCCGTTCCGTAAGGGGACATCATCGACAACGCATTGACCAGCGCTTCATTCGGCGCTCTTTCGATGCCTTCCCAATCGGCCTTCAGATCGTTGGCATCCAGAAACTCGGTAAGCGCCGAAAGCAATGCCGAGCGGTCGACGGCGTTTTCGCCCTTGCGCGCAACAAAATCATCAGCGAACGGCGCGAAAGTGACGCGGCATTGCCGATAAGGTGTCGCGACTTTCAGCTCCTCTTCGATGCGGAAGCGCGCGACGCCGGTTAATTCGATCAGATAACGGCCATCGCCGCTCTCGGCGAGTTGCGTGATGCGTCCGGCACATCCGATCGTGTAAAGGCGCGGTTTGTCAGACTGACCACCGTGGGCAGGGTCGGGCTGGATCATGCCGATAAGTCTATGGCCATCGCGCAATGCGTCGTCGACCATTGCCAGGTAGCGCGGCTCAAAGATATTCAGCGGCATCTGTCCGCGCGGCAAGAGTAGCGCACCCGGCAGGGGGAAGACCGGGATGACCCCGGGCATCTCGATTGGGCCTCGATATTGAGCGTTCATCGGCATCTTCGCGTCACCCCACCACTCGGTGCCGCAAATGTGGCGCACACGTTACGAAAACAAAATCGAAGACAAACGCTTGCGTCCTTCCACAGTCGCCGGGTCGGACGGCCCCCAGGCCTCAAAAAGCTGAACGAGTTGCCTGCGGGCGCCGTCATCGTTCCACTTGCGGTCTCGCTTGACGATTTCAAGAAGATGCTTGACCGCGTCGTCCCGCTTGCCTTTCGCGTTGAGCGCGACCGCAAGGTCGAAACGGGCTTGATGATTCTGCGGATCGGCTGTCGTTTTTTCCTCGAGCTCTGCCAGCGGCCCGACTGACTTGGCCTGTTCGGCAACCTCGAGTGCCGCGCGGGCGGCGGCAACGGCCGGCTCAATTCGCTTCGCTTCCGGAACGAGTGCGAGCGTCTGTTTGGCCTGCTCGAGCGCGCCGGTCTGCACATAGGCACGCGCGAGCCCGGCGAGCGCGTTGATGTTGGCGCTGTCTTCGGCAAGGAGTTGCGCATACATTTCGGCGGCGCCAGACACGTTTCCCTCGGCCAACGCAGCGTCGGCCGCTTTCAACAGATCCTTTTCCTCGGTCCGTACCGCGCCTTTCGTGATCCTCTCCAGGAAGGCAGCGACCTGGCTTTCGGGCAGCGCGCCCATGAATCCGTCGACCGGTTGGCCGTTTGAGAACGCAATCACCGCCGGGATGGATTGGATGCCCATCTGGCCCGGGATTGCAGGATGCTCATCAATATTCATTTTGGCGAGCTTTACCTTGCCCTTAGCTGCCTTCACTGCTTTTTCCAGGACAGGGGTGAGTTGTTTGCAGGGTCCACACCACGGCGCCCAGAAATCAACCAGGACGGGTTGACGTCTCGACTCTTCGATGACGTCTTTCATGAAGGCCTGGGTGGTCGTGTCCTTGACAACCTCGGCCGTCGTCGTTGCTCCGCCGTTTTGCAGCATATCTTCCTACTCAACAGGCCGCGCCCGGCCCCAACATCGGAGTTCCTGCCGAATTAGATGGTTATCGGCGCATAGAATGCAATCATCATGGCATGGCCGAGGCCCGTCCTGAAAGGCGCTCGATCCGAGGTATATGCCCGGTCGATTCAAGGAATTTCACAAGATCTTCGCGGCTTATCGAAGTGGTCATGGTGTTGACCAGCGGATGATAGTTCAGCGTCTTCTGCTCCATCATTACGGCGTCGAGCACCACAGCAACCCGGCCCTCTGTGTCATTGATGGCACCGAAGGGGGTGACAGCCCCGGGTTCTACACCGAGCACCTCGCGCAGGAGATCGGATGACCCGAATGAAAAACGGCCGCTTGCCCCCAACCGTCTAGGCAAACCCTTGAGGTCGATATGTGCTTCTTCCAATGCGACGACCAAATAGATTGCGTATTTTTTGTCGCGTAAAAACAAATTCTTGGTATGGCCACCGGGAATTTGCCCTCGCAGTGCCCGGGATTGTTCAACGGTGAACAAAGGCGGGTGCTTCACCGTCGAGTGCTTGATACCCAAGGAGTCGAGTTCTGCGAATAGCTGTTCTGTCGTTTTCGGCATCCCGGCATTAATCCAGCGAACGCTGTGTTAATATCCGGGGAGACCCGATGGAGGTAAAGATCGTGCGCATTTTGCCGGTTGCGGCCGCCCTTACTGCGTTCCTGACATTTGACGCCGGTCCGGCTCGCGCTGTGGAAGGGCCCTGGTGTGCGTTTATCAACCTCGGCACGGGCAATGTTTATGAAGATTGCCGGTATTGGTCTATCGAGGCGTGCCAACCTAACGTCCTCGCCGGTAATCGCGGCTTCTGCAATGTGAACCCCGATGGGTTGGACCACCGCCGCGCGTGCAGGCCGGGCGGCGGATCTATCGTTACTGATGAAAGGCGACGCAGAACCGCCGCGCCATTGGGAAGGTTGGATTTTTGTGCTCCAGCTTCGGCGCGAAAACTCTTTGAAAAACCTCCTTTGGGCTGCTAGAGGATCGGGCTTGGAGCTTTGACTGCCTGTCGCCATCCTGTACCGGCGGCCAAGCGGTTGAAAACGCGGGTGTAGCTCAGGGGTAGAGCACGACCTTGCCAAGGTCGGGGTCGAGGGTTCGAATCCCTTCGCCCGCTCCAATACTTAGCCCGAATTTTTTAAATTCGGTAGGCTGCGGGGTAACGCCGGGGTAACAGTCGTCGCCGAAGTGCATTGCGCGTTCGCGTCGGACGACGTCGGGATAAGGCCACGTCGCTTTCTGACATCTCAGCGGCCGGCTCATCTGAAGGTGCAAAATTAATTTTGCAATTGCGGTGCGCTGGCGCTTAAGACGGTCCATCAAC
>JBKPLN010000242.1:0-2374 GCA_046731635.1 Pseudomonadota bacterium
CCGCAAGCGTGCCGCGCACAAGCGATCGCCGGCTTTGTCCTGTCTCAGTCATGACGAGATCATGCCCCAGCGCACCACTGTGTAATTTTCAATCTTCTGAAAAACGAGTTTTTCCAGTGCGAGCCCGATGACGGCGATCACCACGATGCCGGCAAGCATTGCATCAGTGTTGAGGAACTTGCGCGCGCCGAAGATCAGCCAGCCGAGCCCCCACGGCACCGCAGCCAGCATTTCGACTGCGACCAGGATGCGCCAGGCCTGCGCCAGACCGAGCCGCAAGCCCGTGAGAATATAGGGCAATGCGCCCGGCAAGATGACGTGGCTGAACAATCGACGGTCGTCGGCGCCCATGGCCTGCGCTGAGCGGACCCATATTTCCTTGACGGCTTTCACCCCGGTCCAGCTATTGAATATGATCGGAAATGCCGAGACGAAGCCGACCAGCAGCACCGACGAGACATTGCCAAGGCCGAACCAGAGCAGGAACAGGGGTGCATAGGCGAGCCCGGGAATGGGCGCGCCAATGGAAACCAACGGGAGGAAGATATCTTCCGCGCGTCGCGACCGGCCCATCAGCACGCCGATTGTCACGCCGACCACGCCGGCAAGGGCAAATCCCGTAAGCAGACGAATAATCGTTTCGATGGCGTGGCGAGGCAAAATACCGGTCATCGTCAGGTGCACGAATGAGGCTGCCACTTCTTCAAGAGGCGGAAACAGACGGCGTGGAAAGACACCGGCCCAGGCAATGACTTCCCAGATTGCGGCAACGACGAGGAACGGAAACAGCGTGCGCGCCACGAGCCGCCACCGCTCGGCCAGCACAGGGCCGCGATCGACGACTACGGTGGTCACGGCATTTTGCATCGGCTGCCCGCATTCCTCCCGGACGACCCATAACCCTCTGGGGCTTTTTCTGACGCCTGCGGCCGTTCCGGACGGAAGGATAGTGCGCTTTAAACTCTGACCACAAGAACGCGCACCAGGCGCATTTGCGTCATGGACCGCCACTGGCGCAATCGCCACAGAACGGGTAAAGCCCGGCACGCGCACGCATCGTGCCATCTTTGAACGGAGAGTTTCGTGATGTCGAAGAATGCACAGAAGATCGGCTGGATCGGAACCGGCCGCATGGGCTTTCCCATGGCGGAACGCCTGCTCAAAGCCGGGCATGATGTGACGGTCTGGAATCGTACTCGGGCAAAAGCCGAGCCACTGGCCGCGAAGGGCGCAAAAATCGTCAACAGGCTTCCGGATTTGGCCTCTTGCGATGTCGTCTTTTCGATCGTGTCCGAAGGCAAGGACCTGGAGCAGGTATTGTTTGGAAAGGACGGCGTCCTGTCGGGCGAAGGCAAAACGCCGGGCGTGTTCGTCGACTGCTCCACCATTTCGGTTGAGGAGTCCGCCGACATACGAAAGAAACTGAAGGCGCGCGGCTCCGACTATGTCACCGCGCCTGTGTCCGGCAACGCCAAGGTCATCAAGGCTGGCCGGCTTTCGTCGGTGTTATCGGGACCCGAGGCGGCCTGCAAAACGATCATGCCGCTCATGGAGGCGATAGCGCCGCAAGGCGTTTCCTATGTGGGCGACGGCGAGCTCGCGCGGGTGTGCAAGATCGCTCACAATGTCATGCTCGGCGTAGTGATCGAAAATCTCATCGAGATCACTCTGCTGGTGAACAAGATGGGCGTCCCACGCCACGCTTTTCTCGCTTTTCTCAATAACGGCGTGATGGGCTCGATGTTCACCCGCTATAAGTCGCCGGCCCTGGTCAATCTCGACTGGACCACGACCTTCACGCCGGAATTGCTGCGCAAGGATCTCGATCTCGGTCTCGAGCTTGGTCGCGAGATGGACGTCCCGATGCCGGTAACGGCGACGACACGCGAAGTGCTGCAAGGACATTTTGGCCACGCGATGCTGCAGGCGGATCCGGAAGCTTACCTGAACAAGGACTTCGCCGCGCTGATGGAGACGATGGCTCTCGCCGCCGGCATGAAGCTCACGTCTGAGAACAAGAACGTTCCGACGGGCCTCGAGAGTTAAGGCGTGCTGCCTGTATGGGCTGTCCGCTGTCATTGCCGGGCTTGACCCGGCAATCCATGAGAGCCCTCCTCACAAGCGGCTAATAAAAAAGGGGCCCCTTGCGGGGCCCTGTGTGCATAAGGTGGAGGATTCACGCCGCCGTCTAAGCCTGAAGGGAGGAAAACGGCGGCTGCGCACGTGTCCACTCAACCGATCCCGCGCCGTTATCACAAGTAAATTGGCCGTAAATTTCATAGTGGATATGCGAGGAACACATGTCACAGTTCCCTCGTTCGCTCGACCGATAAATTGCTGAACGGAGTTCGACATGGCTTTCAAGCTGTACAAC
>JBKPLN010000243.1:0-4374 GCA_046731635.1 Pseudomonadota bacterium
GCCTGTTTCCTCGCCTGCGGTGATGAACAGGACTATCCCGGGCGTGCCCGCCAACTTGTCAGCCAATGCGACGCATGCGGCGACGAACGAAGCCACGCCGCTTTTCATGTCGGACGAGCCGCGCCCATAGAGCTTGCCGTCAAGGATCTCGGCAGCGAACGGGTCGACCGACCAAGGCTGTGCGCCGAGCGGTACCGTATCGAGATGTCCGGTGAAGCCGAGCGGCCGCTTGTCTGCGGCGCCGCCGATGCGCGCAACCAGTTGTGCCCGTCCATTTCCAAAAGGCACGACGTCCACCGCAAATCCCGCGCTTTCAAGCAGAGAAGACAGCCGCTCGGCGCAAGCGCGCTCGTCCCCGGGCGGGTTGATGGTCCTGAAACGGACGAGATCCTGGGTCAGTGCGACTGAGGTCTGCATGGTTTATCCAAAGTATGCTTCTCGCACGTCCTGGCGGGATGCAAGCTCCGCCGGCGTGCCACTTGCCGCCACGCGACCTTTCGAAAGCACGAAGCCATGATGGGAAATGGCGAGTGTCTGGTGCACGTTCTGCTCGACGAGAAGCACGGTGATCCCGCGCTCATTGATGCGGCGAATGATACTGAAATTTTCCTTCACCAGGCGCGGCGACAGCCCAAGCGAGGGCTCATCGATGAGCAGCAGCTTTGGTGCGCACATCAGGCCGCGGCCTATCGAGACCATCGCTTGCTCTCCTCCGGACATCGTTCCGGCAAGCTGCCTGCGCCGCTCGGCGAGGCGCGGGAAAACCTGCAGGATCTCCGCCAGGCGCGTCGAGGTGATCTTGTCCGAACGCTCCTGGTAGCCGCCGACCCGAAGGTTTTCCTCCACCGTGAGCTTGGGAAAAACCTTGCGCCCCTCGGGAATGCAGGCAATGCCGGCTGCGATGATCCTGTGCGTCGGCAGGTGCGTGATGTCGGTGCCGTCGAACACGATGCGGCCGGCGCGCGGAGGCGTCAATCCGAGGATCGAGCGCACCAGGGTCGTCTTGCCTGAGCCATTGGAACCAAGCAGGCAGGTGATAGTGCCGGCCTCCACCTTGAGCGACACGCCCTGCAGCACGTCGGCCTTGTCGTAGGCCGTGTATACGCTCTGGATCTCGAGCGTGCCGCTCATCATGCTGCTCCGAGATAGGCTTCCTGCACCTGCGGATCGGCCGCAACGGTGCGATAAGGTCCTTCGGCGATCTTGCGGCCGAAATTGAGAACGACGCACCTGTTGGTGATGCGCTCGATTACGCCCATTTCATGTTCGACGATGATGATCGTGAGATTCTGGTTGCGCGCGCGGACAAGCAGGATGTCGTTCATCAGCTCCGCGGTCTCGTCGTGGGTCATGCCGGCGGAAGGCTCGTCGAGCAGCAGCAACTTGGGCGAACTGATGAGGGCGCGGCAGATCTCGATGCGGCGGCGGTCGATCATGGGCAGGCCGGCGACCGGCTCGAACATGCGATTGGCCAGCGCAGGTTCGAAAACCTCGACGAGTTCGCGCGCCGCTGCGTAGCTTTGCTCGAACTCATGCTTGAAAGCGCGTCGCGCCGCCAGATTGAACCAAAGCCCCTGATTGAGACGCTTGTGATTTCCGATCATTATGTTGTCGAAGATCGAAAGGGGCAACGAAAGACGGGAGCGCTGAAACGTTCGCGACATGCCGGCGAGGTAAACCGCCCGGCCGCTCGCATTTGTCATGTTAGCTCCATCGAAGACGACCTGCCCGGCATCGGCGCGGTAGATGCCGGTGATGACATTGAAGAACGTGGTCTTGCCGGAGCCGTTCGGACCGATCAGCCCGAGAATTTCGTTCGGGGTCACGCTAAGGTCGAGGCCGTCAAGCGCGAGGACGCCGCCGAAATGCTTGGACACGCCATGCGCTTCGAGCAGTGCGGTCATGGCCGCCACCCGGGGAAATAGCGCCGCACGGGCCGTGGCAGGAGACCTTCGGGCCGAAACAGCAATACAGCAATGACCATCAACGCGTAGAGCAGGAAGCGATATTCCTGGATGGTCTGCAGCTTCTCGGGCACGACCACAACGATGATCGTCGCCACAACCAGGCCCCAGGGATTTCCAATGCCACCAAGAAGCAGGATGGAAACCAGAATGAGCGAATCGGCGAACGTATAATTATTGGGTGCGACAAATCCTCCGACCATGCCAAACAGCGCGCCCGCGATACCGATGAGGAAATTGCCGATGAGAAACGCGGTAATCTTCCAGCGCACGACATCGAGGCCAAAGCAATTCGCAGCCGTTTCATCGAGTCGCAAGGCATCGAGATTGAGCCCGATCCATGAGCGCTCGAGCCGCCGCACGAGTACAAAGGCGCCGACGAGCAGCAACAGGCTGACGACAAAATAATTCATGTAGAAAGAAAGCGAGACGCCGGCAAATTTGATGTTGTCATTGAATGACCAGCCAAGAATCGTCATGCCTTTCACTTGCATGCCCTGTGGCCCGCCGAGGACGTCATTGACTTCGAGAAATGTCTTGAACAGCAAGGCAAATGCAATTGTGACAACGGCAGCATAGTGTCCGCGCGTGCGCAGCACCGGAAGCAGCAAAAGCGAGCCGGCTAACGCGGCCAAGAGGCCGCCGATCAGCAATACAATCAGATGCGGCACCGAGGTGTACGTGTTGAAGACGGCGGAGGTGTACGCGCCGATACCGAAAAAGGACGCACCCGCAAAATTGAGAACGCCGGCGTATCCAAACTGCACGTTCAATCCAAGTGTAGCGATCGAATAGAGCAGGACCGTGATGATCAGCAGCAATACGAAATGGTCATCGTGGAAATACGCGGCAACGATGAGCGCGGCGATGATCGCGCAGGCGCCAAGCGCGTCCTCGTGTTCGGCGAAGCAGGCGCTGACGCCGTCGAGCAGGCCCAACCACGCCGCCGCGGCGATAACGGCAATGCCGGCGACGAGCAATGCGATGATCAAGGCCTGCTTTTCGACGGCCAGAAGCGCGACCAGATAGACCGTGGCAAACGCCAGCGCGATCACCCCCGGCCAAACCGAGACGGGAGCTTTCTTCGTTATCGTTCTAGACGCGTTCACTGATCTTTTCCTGGATCAGCCCGGTTGGACGCCAGGCCATGATGGCAATCACCACCGCAAAAGCGAACACGTCCTTGTAGGCGCTTGCGAAAGGCAACATCACGGTGCCGACGGTCTGCAGGCCGGCGAACAGGAACCCTCCGAGAATGGCGCCGTAGATGCTGCCGAGGCCGCCGATAATGGCGGCGGAAAAGCCGACCACGCCAAGATAGAGGCCGATGCCAAAATTGATTTCATTGTAGTAGAGGCCGTTCATCATGCCGGCGAAAGCGGCGAGGGCTGAGCCGATGGCAAAAGTGATCAGGACGATGGCAGTGAAATTAATGCCCATGGTGCGGGCGGTTTCTTCGTCCTGCGCGACCGCGCGGATGGCGAGGCCGAGCTTCGTACGATTGAGCAGATACTGGATTCCGACGATCACGAGAACGCCGGAGGCCAGCATGAGCACATTGTCGAGCCGCAAATTGAACGCGCCGAGATCGACCGACCCGCGCGGCAGCAGCGCCGGAAACGGTTTCGGATTGGCGCCCTGCGGATAGAACAGCCGCACGCCTTCGCGCAGCACCGTGCCAAGCATCAGCGTGATCAGGAGGGTGTTGAGCGCCGGCGCCGAGCGCAACGGCATGACCAGATAGCGGGCGATCAGCATGCCGAGCAAGGCCATCAAAAGCGTTGCCAGCACGAGCATGACAACAAGATCGAGCCACTGGGATCTGACACCGAGCGAAGTCAGGCCGGCGAACGCGGCGAGCGCGGTGAATGCGCCGACCGTGAGGACGTCGCCGTGCGAGAACTTGATGACATCCAGCACGCCGAAGAACAGCGTGAAGCCGACGGCCACCAGCGCATACATCATGCCGAGCATCAGCCCGTTCATGACGTATTGAGCGAAGAGGCCGAGGTCCATGTCAGGTGTCAACAAACCGGAATGAAATTTCCGCTCATTCCCGCGCAAGCGGGAATCCAGAACAAGATAACAAATCTATCCATATATATATATCGCCTGTCCCCGCTTTCGCGGGGACGAACGGTGAGGATATTGGCCGCTTACGACTGTCCGGGCAGCTTCCGCTTGCCGCTGGCGTATTCGCTGTCATCCCATTCAACGAATTTGCCGTCCTGTATCACGTATTTAGTAATCACCGGCACTGTATTCTGGCCGTGGTCGTCGAAGGTGATTTTCCCGACGATCGAATCGCGGTCCTTCACATTGCCGAGTTCGTCGATGACCTTCTTGCGGTCGGGGCCCGTCTTCTCGATGGTGTCCAGGATCATGTCCATCGCCGCATAGGCGAAGGCGC
>JBKPLN010000244.1:0-4504 GCA_046731635.1 Pseudomonadota bacterium
TACACATACACAGAGTCGTCGGCAGCGTCAGATGTGTATAAGAGACAGGATCCAGGTCCCGCTTCGCGGCAAGAAGCCATATCTAGGTATCTGTCTTGGCGCACAGATGCTGGCGCGCCAACTCGGCGCTCGCGTTTTTCCGCACCCGGACGGTCACGCCGAAGTCGGCTATTACCGGATCCGGCCAACAGAGGCCGGGCGCAAGGTGTGTCCGGACTGGCCCGATCACGTCTATCAATGGCATCGCGAAGGTTTCGACCTTCCTGACGGCAGTGAATTGCTGGCGGAAGGCGACGCTTTCTCGGTGCAAGCATTTCGTCACGGCACCGGCTACGCGCTGCAATTTCATCCCGAAGTCACGCACGCGATGATGTATCGCTGGCTGGTTCGCGGCGCGCATCGGATGGAATTACCCGGGGCGAAACAACGCCACGAGCACATCGCCGACCGTGCCGTGCATGATCTGGCCTCCCGCAATTGGCTCGTCGCTTTCATCGACCATTGGATCGGCGACACGGCCGGCAACCGGATCGCAAAAAACGCGTCCTGACCCGGATTTGCGGCGCGGTACCATTGACAAATCGGTATTCAAGCTGATCGTTGCGTCGGGGTTGAGGAATCAGGGGTGCACGCGGAGGCGTGCGATGGTCGATTCCGAAGAGGCGCGCAATCCTGTCGAGCGGCCGATTCCGTCGCTCCTGAGTGCGATGTTGCGCGCATCGGAAGGGATCCTTGAGCTCCTACCGATCGCGACCTTCATCTGCGATTCGAAGGGGACGATTCTTCAGTATAACCGCCATGCAGTGGCGGTCTGGGGCGCGGCTCCAAAGCCTGGTCAGACGCACGAAGAATTCAGGGAAAGCATCCGTTTCTTCGAAATGGATGGAACGCCGGTCGCGCGTTCGCTTGTTGCCGAAGTGCTCGCAACAGGAAAGCCAGTGCGCGACGTAGAGCGCATTGTCGAACATGCCGACGGCACGACGTTGGTCGTATCGGTCAACATCGATCCGTTGCGCGATGCGAAGGGTGAGCTGGTCGGGGCGGTAAACTGTTTTCTCGATGTCACGGCCCGCAAACGGGCGGATGCCGCGCTTGAGCGTTCCCGGCTGCACGCCCTCGAACAGGAACAGCGACTTGCTGCCACTTACGAACATGCCGCAATCGGTATTTCCGAAGTCGATCCCGATGGCCGCTTCCTGCGCGTCAACGAAGCGATCTGCGCAATCACCGGCTTCAGCCGCAAGGAGCTGCTGGCCGGCAGGTTGTTTCGCTACACGCATCCCGACGATGTCGATCCCGATCGGGAAGCTTTTCGCAAGCAGATTGCCGGCGAGCTTGAATTCTATTCAGTGGAGAAGCGGTTTATCCGAAGGGATGGACGCGTGATCTGGCTTTCGGTCCGCTCCTCGCCCATCCGTGATGCCGCCAATCGGCTGCTTTATGTGGTGCGCGTCGTGCAGGATGTTACTGAACACAAGGCATCGGAGCGACGCCAGAAGCTGCTGATGGATGAGCTGAACCATCGGGTGAAGAACACGCTCGCGACGGTGCAGTCGCTGGCATCGCAGACAGCGCGGGCGGCATCTTCGCCCGCCTCCTTTCGCGAGCGATTTGAAGGCCGGTTGATCGCCTTGTCGAAGGCGCATGATCAGCTGACGATGCATCATTGGGAAAGCGCGGATTTGCGCGAGGTGCTGTCGGGAAGTCTTGCCCCCTATGCCGGCGCCCATCCGGAGCGGGTTCTTCTGCGCGGTGAAGATGTTGTGTTGCGTCCCCGCGCTGTGCTGACCTTGGCGATGGCGTTCCATGAACTTGCAACCAACGCCGCAAAATATGGGGCGTTGTCTGTTCCTGCGGGTCGCGTCGAAATTCACTGGCAACCGGTTCGCGTCGCCGACCACAAACGATCCGTTCTGCGGATCGACTGGATCGAACAGGAAGGGCCTGCCGTCACTCATCCTCAGCAGCGCAGTTTTGGTTCAAAGCTGATCGAAGGCAGCATTGCTGCCGAGCTTGGCGGTACGGCGCGGCTGAGTTTTGCGCCTGAGGGCTTGCATTGCGAAATTGTGATCCCGCTGGAAAAAGCCAGCGCAGATTTTCGGGCGACCATCGAGGATTGACAGAATGCCCCGGCGCATGGCTGGGCAGGGATTTGGAACGCTCGGTGGTATCGGTATCTGCCTCTGGCGCTGCCGCCGGTGGGTTCCTACCTATAAGATGCCGGTCGCCGGTGAACCCCGTCCCAAGGGTTGCGGGTCCGTCCCCAAGGAAAATCGCAACCGCGCCGACGGCCGGCACGCACGATGTAGCCAATGAACGTGGCCGAACATCGGCGCGTTGAAGGCCGTGACCGGACATTTACGATCTCAACACAGATCAGACGTACCTGTGCCCATGCATTTCGTGAAACGGCACAGGTCGCAGCAATGGCAATGCAGAAGTTAGGTGGTGGAGCCGAGGGGATTTGAACCCCTGACCTCCTCATTGCGAACGAGGCGCTCTCCCAACTGAGCTACGGCCCCGCCAAACGGCAACGACAAACGTCGTCATGCGGAAAATGCGGCGAGTGGGGGCCATTTAGGGCCAGGTATTTTGCCTGTCAAGCACACGGATATCCGTCACGCGACCGGCGGTCGTCTTGTTTGAGGCCAGTTGAACCGCTAGTTTGCGCGCCGGTTGCAAACGGGCGGACAACAATGCGCGCGATACTCGATATTATTCTGTTGGTCTTGCAGATTTATATCTGGCTTCTGATTGCGGCCGCAGTCCTGTCCTGGTTGATCGCCTTCAACGTGGTCAACACGCACAACCAGGTTGTGGCGACCATCGGCGAATTTCTCTACCGCATCACCGAGCCATTATTGCGGCCAATCCGCTCGGTGATGCCCAACCTTGGGGGCATTGACGTCTCGCCGGTGATTTTGATCCTGATCATCTTGTTTATCGAAAATATCATCATCCGTTACATTTATCCGAACGTGTTTTAGGGACATGCGCCTCAAGCCATGGCCCTCAAACCATGGTCGCTGAACGCCGATGGCGTCGTGCTCACAATCAGGTTCACGCCGAGGAGCGCCCGCGACGCGATCGGCGCGATAGAATCGCTGCCAGAGGGGCGAACGGCACTTATAGCGCGCGTGCGCGCTGTTCCATCGGAGGGCGAGGCCAACGCCGCCCTTATCCGATTGTTGGCGAAGACGTTGGGTGTTCCCCCTCGAGATATCATTGTGGCCGCGGGCGCGTCCGGACGACTCAAGCGGCTTGTGATTTCGGGCGATGGCCCGACGCTCGCTGCGGCGCTGGAGAGATTGAGCAAGACGGGATAAAAGTTATTGTCGTGGCCGGGCCAGTCCCGGCCATCTCGCTTAGCGCCGGCCCGTAAGATGACAGACCATGAGCGCGCGCATCATTGACGGCAAAACTATCGCGGCCGACCTGCGCGGCAAGGTCTCGGACGCCGTTCACCGCTTGCGGCGCGACCGCGGCGTCGTGCCAGGCATTGCCGTAGTGCTGGTTGGCGACAACCCCGCCAGCGAAGTTTATGTGCGTACCAAGTCCAGGGCTGTAGCGGACTCGGGCATGCGCGCCTTTGATTACAAGCTTCCTCCAAGCGCGAGCGAAGTGGAGCTGCTCGACCTCGTAGCGAAACTAAACGCGGATGAGGAGGTCAGCGGCATTCTGGTGCAGTTGCCGCTTCCGAAGCAGATCAACGCGCAAAAAATCATTGCGGCGATCGATCCGGCCAAGGACGTGGATGGTTTTCACCCGGTGAACGCAGGCCGGCTCGCGATTGGCTTGCCTGCGCTGGTTCCATGCACGCCATTGGGCTGCGTTCTTCTCGCAAAAACCGTGCATGAAACGCTCGCTGGCCTGGAGGCGGTCGTCGTCGGCCGATCAAACATTGTAGGCAAGCCCGTGGCGCAATTGCTCTTGGCTGAAAATGCGACAGTGACCGTGACGCATTCCAGGACGAACGATCTTCCGTCCGTGTGTCGGCGCGCCGACCTGCTGGTCGCCGCGATTGGCCGGGCCGAAATGGTTCGCGGCGACTGGATCAAGCCGGGCGCCACGGTGATCGACGTTGGAATCAATCGGGTGCCGATCGAAGGCGGAAAATCCGGCGTGGTGGGCGACGTCGCCCATGCCGAGGCCGCGCAGGTCGCTGGCGCGATCACCCCCGTGCCGGGCGGGGTTGGGCCAATGACGATTGCGTGTCTGCTGCTCAATACCCTGCGCGCCGCCTGTGCGCAGAAAGGTCTACCGGCCCCGAAGGTGTAGTCACGCCTGCCAGGCGTAGGCGACCTTGTCGAGTGTCTTGGCGCCGAAGCGCTCCGAGGACCGTGCCACGGCGCGGCCGCCGAGGGCCCGATAGAATTCCATGGCAGGCTCGTTGTCGGAAAGCGCCCAGACAACCAGGCTCTTCAAGCCGCTCTGGTTCAGGTCCTTGCGCGCGGCGGAAAACAGCCGGCGACCGAAGCCGAGGCCCTGAAACTCCGGCCGCAGA
>JBKPLN010000245.1:0-5196 GCA_046731635.1 Pseudomonadota bacterium
TGCGCCGCATCTCCGACTTTAAAGACGAAGACGAGTTCGTGCTTTGATCGATAGAACGAACCCATACCGCCGTTGTTCTTATTCCAAATGCAAAGGTTCAGCAGCTGGTTATAGGTCTTGCGTCCGGCGGACAGGATCTCGGCAAGATGCCGCCAGTCCATACAGACATAATGAAGCGCTCCATCCCGCGATGCCTTTGCCGCCAGACCAAGCGTTGTCGCAAGAAAGGCGGTAAAGTCTGGTTCTGTCATCTCGGCGCATGCCATGGCGAATTCGCCATGGCGGACGCGGCCTAGGCCCGACACGTGACCATCGATCCGAACGTTGTATGGGGGATCGGTGAATACCAGGTCGGCCGTCTGGCCGCCGAGCAGTTTGGCATACGCGGCCGCTGACCGCGCGTCGCCGCACAGCAATCGATGCGCACCAAGCACCCATACATCATCGGCGCGGCTTACGGGCGGGCCGAAAGACGGATCCGAAATCTGATCGTCTGCCGTTAGCGATGGGCGTGAGGCGTCATCAAACTCCTCCAGAATCAAATCAATATCGGGCGTTTCGAAACCGGTAATTTCGACGGCAAAACCGATATCGATGAGACCTTGTAGTTCGATTGCAAGGATCTCCGGGTCCCAACCGGCTTTTTCAGCCAGTCGGTTGTCGGCGATAACGTATGCTCTCTTCTCGGCCTCGTTGAGATGAGCGAGGCGAACCGCCGGCACCGTCTCTATGTTGAGACCCTTGGCGGCTTCAACGCGTCCGTGGCAAGGCGCGCATGCGCTGGGGCGATCACTTAGAATTCGTGGCGGAGGCGGGTCCGGGCGATTTTATCTATGTGCCGCCGTTTGTGCCGCACCAGGAAATCAATGCGAGCCAGAATGAGTCGCTCGAATGTGTCCTTGTGCGCAACGACAACGAAGCCGTCGTGGTCAATCTCGATATCGAGCCGATCGAGAAACCCGAGCAAGTCGCATGGATCGATCCGATCCATAAGGGTTAAAACACCGCTCACATAGTGCAGTTTGACTGCTTCGTGCCGGATTGGACCTCTGCAATGCGGATGCACTTCTCGCTTTGGTCCATTTCATCTGTTCATTGTGATTTTTCGACTGCCACAAATATCCGTCGCCAATGCGGGTTAGCTTCCAATTCCATGATCATCATGGCAACGGAAGCGATTGAAGATGTCTATCATGTCCGATTCAGTCAGTAAGAAAACAAGCTTCTTGGGTCCCAAGCCGCATCCTGCACGTAAGCTAAGCCTGAGAAGCCAAGGGGCGGCTCAAACGCGGTGACCGCGATTGCGTCCTGAGCTGATCTTACCCACCTAATCTTCAGACTGGCAGAGGAGGTTCTGATGGCTGAACTCACAAAACCGCGCGTCGCGGGCTTCAACCATGTCGCATTGGAGGTGGGGGATATCGATGAGGCACTGGCATTCTACGGCCGTCTCTTCAGGTTCGAACTGCGCGGCAAGAGTGACTCCATGGCCTTCATCGACCTGGGCGATCAGTTTATCGCGCTTCAGAAGGGCTGCAGGCAGTCCGCAGACGATGGTCGCCATTTCGGTCTCGTCGTCGACGACAAGGAGGCGGCCCGCAAAGCACTCGAGGCCGCGGGTGTTACCCTACTTGATGGTCCGTTCCTTGATTTTCGGGACCCCTCGGGCAACCGAGTAGAGATCGTCGGTTACGGCAATATTCAGTTCACCAAGGCGCCCAATGTGCTGCGTGGCATGGGCCTGATGCACTTGGCCAAAAACGAAAAAGCGAAAAAGGAATTAGCTGAGAAGGGCATGGCGCTGGAGTAGGTCTGATATATCGACAGCGCGACGTCCCTTCGTTGTATTGGGTCGACTCTCCGATTTTCAGGCCACTGGCTTCCACACCTGCAAGATAGTCGATTGGCATTGACCGGGAGGCCTCACCGTTTCCACGTCAAGATCATATGGCCCCCTTTGTCTGTTGGTTGTACTCTGGGCTTGGCTGAATGACATCAGGGGCGATCACATGGCCAAAAAGCGAAAGGCGAAGAGAACCAAACGGAAGCGAACAGCGAAGCGTAGAAAGCGGTCCACCCGTATATTGGGTGTTCCAATTCCTACCCTTGGTAAGGGCTGACACCACTTTCATCTCACCACGCGGGCGCCCTCAGAGCATCTCACCAGGTTCAGCTTTTTGCAGCGCCTTGGACCCGTGGTGCTGGAACGACAATGTTGCGGGACAACAGGGATAGTGGAGCTGATCGCCAGTTGAATGCACATAACGTGCTCGGCGAGCCGCTCGAAATCTGCTCGATGCGGCCCATGACCGGCTTTCATCGGGACGGCTGCTGCAACACGGGGCGAGAAGATGTTGGCAGTCATACGGCCTGCGCCGTGATGACAGCCGCGTTTCTCGATTTTTCAAAATCGCGTGGCAACGATCTTTCGACGCCCGTCCCGGACCTTGGTTTTCCGGGCCTGAAACCCGGCGATCGCTGGTGTTTGTGTGCGCCCCGTTGGCAGGAAGCATTCGAAGCAAACCAAGCCCCCCGTGTGGTCTTGCGCGCCCCGCACGAGGCTGCTTGTCTTACTGCTCGCTCGCCGTTCGAATGCTCGCGTTAATGATTGCTTAAACCAGCGAGTCGCCCGTCCCAGACAGGACCCGCCATCAAAAATGATGAGCCGACTTTTGATCAGTGTCGAGTTCGTAGGAGCGGGTTCCGTTACGAATCTTTTAGATTGTTGCTGGTGGGGCACATCACAACGCGTAGCGCGGCACGCGCTTTCTTCCTACAGATTTTTCGGTGTGTCGCCGTTAGGTACTGACGTGGACGGAGGCATCATCGATCGCCCCGATCTGGTCAATGCCTTATTCCATGAAATCTATTGTTGGGCGGGACTTACGCCGCCTAACTGAAGAATTTTTTGCGCGTCACGCAATCGACGCTTTATCCGGGCTTGTGGCTTGCTATCGAGCAGTACTGACGCGATGGCCGCATCAGCATATATTTGCTTCGCATTGTTTTTGGGGTGACGCTCATGCGCCAAACACTTTTTGGAGTCATTGTCGCTGTTGTGGCTGCCGCATCAATGTTCTTCACGATCGGCGCGACCTCTGCTGATCCATATAAATGGTGTGCTGTGGATAACAACAGCGGGGGGACCAACTGCGGCTTCCTCACCATCGAGCAATGCCGCGCCACGATCAGCGGAAAGGGCGGGTCCTGCGAACCAAAGCAGGTCCTTCCGCCTAACTTGTCTCCAGCCGCAAAGGCCGCGGCACCTAAAATAGATGTGAGCGGGGGCAGCGGCAAATCATTAATGGAGTGCGTTACTGAGTCCTGCAAAATCAACTGTTCTCCTAATGTAAAAAAACGCTACAGACCAAAATGGTGCGCGTACTTTAAGGAGCCAGTCTGAGGCGCACCTCTCCCGTCGCGCTCTGGGCGCACCTATAGCCAAAGCCTACCTGCTGACCAAAACTGGAGCCTCGTCGCCCCAGAGGAGGTCTGAAACGTGACCAATGGCACGTGGCCCTCTCGAGCCATCAAATACGCCTTTATGTGACACCCATCACAGCGAGGAGGCGGGTGCCTTCTTAGATTGAGAATAGAACTGCAAGCATTGGGGGCACCCATGTCGATCACCTTCATAAACCGAACCAGCCGGGTCGCTATCGCAAGCCGCGTCGCAAAATCGCGTCGCCCCCACCAGTGGAACGAGTTGACGATGCTAGGGGATTATCACCTGCCCTTTGGCAAGACCGAAGCCCGGGCGGAAGCCGCGAAGTGGCTCTGTCCGGTCTAATCACCAGCACAGAGTGAAGGTGGGTGAATCCCCGGGGACGCTGCGAAGGGGCTAAATGTTTACCATTCCTGAACTGGCGGCGGAGGCTCTGGGGTCTCACCTCGCCGAGCAAATGAGTCACAGTTCGGCTCGACGTATGCGGGTTTAATAGAACGCGTCCAGTCGGCTGCCAGACTTGCTATCGACTGTATCGGCAACAGTGACGCGCTCTATCACAACGTCGAGCATACGATGCTGGTAACGCTCGTCGGCGTCGATATTTTGCGGGGACGACAGCTCTTAATGGAGACAAATGCCAGCGATTTCGAGCACCTTATTGTCGCTTGTCTGTTTCACGACATTGGTTACGTCCGCGGTATTCTTAAAGGCGATAGCGCCAACGGCTACATTATTGACGCCAAAGGTAACAAGGCTGAGCTGCCGCGCGGTTCGTCCGACGCCGCGCTAATGCCGTACCGCGTTGACCGGTCAAAACTGTTCGTGATGAATCGCGTGGCCAAGATCAAATACCTCGACGCCGCCCGTATCGCCAACGCCATCGAGTGCACGCGTCATGGCACCGACGACAGCGACGGCGAAGAGGGCACGCTGGTCCGTGCCGCCAATCTCATCGGCCAGCTCGGCGATCCGCAATATCTGCGCAAAGCCAATGCGCTTTATTACGAGTTTGAGGAAGTCGGAAGGAATAAGCAATTCGGCTACACTTCTCCGGCCGATCTCACCGACCTATATCCGAAGTTTTATTGGAGCAGTGTATCGGCGCATATCCAGAGCGCCATGCGCTACCTCAACATCACGTCGAACGGACGGCGGTGGATCGCCAATCTCCAAAGCAATATCTTTCGCGCCGAGCGCGGGCTAAGCCTGTCCGGTCCACAACGCTGAGACCGGGGTTCGCGTTACTTCATGGCCTCGGACGAAATCGTTTTTCGGGCCGTATCTGAGCACAATCACGAACGCGAGCGATTGCGACGGAGGCTTCCAGAAACTGATGTACAGGATCAAAGGAGCCGGGAACTTCACGTCACGATTGGACGGAGGCTTCCATTCAGTCGGGTCCGGTCAGCGTATAATTAACTGTCCTTTGCGGACGAATTTTGTAACGTCGATTTCTTCGCAACTCTGATTGGGCTGGTCCTTGGCCCCCATGGCGGCGATCTGCTCGGCAGTAAGTTCGATGCGGTATCTTGTAGGCGTCCAGATTACGTCGCCGGGCAAGTCGTCGCGGGTGCGCATTCTGGCCCCCTGATAGGAACCGGGCGGCAAGAAAACACCGGCATCAAGTTCGATGGCTTGCGCCGCTTCCAGCGTGATCTTGGTAATTTCTTTGAACGGCATCGGCTCCACCCTAATCTGCTGGAGACTAGCACGCCGCGTTGGTTTGGATCATAGGTCAACCGTGGCGG
>JBKPLN010000246.1:0-2685 GCA_046731635.1 Pseudomonadota bacterium
GTCCTGGGACGTGACGGAAAGCCACTCGCGCCGGCGGGCCAAAACAAACGTATTCCTCTCGACGTTCTGCTCAACTGAGCGTGCCATGCATCATTTTGCCTATCGCGACGGCGTGTTGCACGCCGAGGCGGTGAACATCGACACAGTCGCTGCCGCGGTCGGTACGCCGTTTTATTGCTATTCGTCGGCAACACTCGCCCGTCACTACAAAGTTTTTGCCGACGCGTTCGCCGACGTCAGCGCGCTCGTGTGCTATGCAATGAAGGCGAATTCCAATCAGGCGGTGATCAGAACGCTCGCCAAGCTGGGCGCCGGCGCTGACGTCGTGTCGGGCGGAGAACTCAAGCGCGCGCGAGCGGCCGGCATTCCTCCAGACAAGATCATGTTCTCCGGCATTGGCAAGACCGCATCGGAGCTCGCACTTGCCGTCGATGAAGGCATTCTTTGCGTCAATGTCGAATCCGAGCCCGAGCTCGAACTGCTCTCGTCAGTCGCCGCGTCGAAGGGCCGCACGGCACCCATTTCGGTACGCGTAAATCCCGATATCGATGCCAAAACGCATCACAAGATTGCGACCGGAAAAGCCGAGAACAAGTTCGGCATTCCAATCAGCCGCGCACGCGAGATCTATTTGCGTGCCGCCAAACTCAAGGGCCTCGAGGTTGCCGGTGTCGACATGCATATTGGCAGCCAGATCACCGAACTGGACCCGTTCGACAATGCTTTCGCATTGCTGGCTGACTTCGTGCGCGTTTTGCGATCCGACGGCCACAGGATTGCGCATGTGGATCTTGGCGGTGGGCTTGGGATCCCGTACCGCGATGACAATGAGCCTCCGCCCCACCCCGAGGCCTACGCACAAGTGGTCAAGCGCGCGACCCGGGGTCTCGATTGCCGTTTGATTTTCGAGCCTGGGCGTCTTCTCGTTGGCAATGCCGGTATTTTGGTCACCCGCGCGTTGTTCGTGAAGCACGGCGAGGCGAAGAACTTCGTTGTCGTTGACGCCGGAATGAACGATCTCATTCGCCCAACGTTATACGACGCGCATCACGAGATTTGGCCGGTGACACAATCGTCCTCGACCCGACGTTTTCGTGCCGACATCGTCGGGCCGGTTTGCGAAAGCGGAGACTTCCTGGCGGTTAACCGCGATATGGTGGAACCTGCGGGCGACGCATTGTTGGCGGTCATGTCCGCGGGCGCATACGGCGCGGTCCAGGCTGGCACCTACAATACCAGGGCCCTGGTGCCCGAAGTCTTGGTCAACGGGGAGCAATGGGCCGTGGTACGGCCGCGCCTTGAAGTTGACCAATTAATTGCGCTCGATCGCATGCCGGATTGGCTTTGAGCGCATAAATACACGCGTGGCCGGCAGGGTTGGCGCGTGTTACCCTGATGCACAGATTCTCCCGAGCCTGAGCGACGGAGTGCCTTTTGGACGAACCAAAAAACCAGCCTTTGGAGCAGGAGAACACCGCAAGACTTTTGCTCGCGCGGGCCTTGGCGCGCGCCCGCGGCAGCCTCTTCTGGGAGAGGCTGTGGCCGGCTCTCGCCGCCGTGGCAACAATGCTCGGGCTGTTTTTGGCCTTCTCGTGGGCCGGTTTGTGGCTGGCATTGCCGCCGCTGGCCCGCGCCATCGGCCTGTTCATATTCGCAGTCGCCATTGTCGCATCGGCTTTGCCATTGCTGATCGTGCGGCTGCCGAGCGTTTACGATGGTCTTCGACGGCTCGATCGCAGCACCGGCGATGCGCATCGTCCGGCGACAGCGGTCGCCGACCGCATCGCTGCCAACAATAATGATCCTGTGGCGCAGGCGCTCTGGCAGGCGCATGTCGAGCGCGCGCTTCGGTCGGCGCGCAAGTTCAGGGCTGGCTGGCCTGCTCCGCGCCTCTCGCTGCGCGATCCAATGGCATTCCGCGCGCTCGTTGTCATTGTGGTGGTCGCGAGTTTCTTCGCCGCCGGCGGCGAGCGTACAAAACGCATCGCCGCGGCTTTCGATTGGCGCGGCGTGGTGGCGCCCGCCAATTTCCGTATCGATGCCTGGGTCACGCCGCCCGTTTACACCGGCCGGCCTCCGGTGATGCTCGCAGGCCTGCGTCCGGGGGAAACCGCACAACCTATGCCTTCGGTAGCTGTGCCAGTGGGCAGTCAGCTCGTGATCCGCGCCACCGGCAAGGTAGGTTTCGACATCGCGCATCACGGCGCGATTGAGCCGGCGCCACCCGAGGCGCGCGCGCCGCTTCCGCCCGGGACCGAGGAACGTCGGCTGTTGATCAAGGGCGATGGCTCTGCCGCGGTACATGGCGTCCTCGGCACCGATCTGGTGTGGAATTTCACTGCAATTCCCGACCGCGCGCCAAACATCGAACTGATCAAGGATCCGGAACGGCAGGCGCGTGGCGCGCTCCGCCTTGATTACAAGATGGACGACGACTACGGCGTCGTGGAAGCGAAAGCCACGTTCGCGCTCAAGGACCAGCAAGTGTCCGAAAAGCCGCCAAGGTCGCTGTTTTCGGCACCCGATTATGCCCTCAGTCTGCCGCAGGCGCGCACCAAATCCGGGACGGCGCAAACCACGCACGACCTTACCGAACATCCCTGGGCTGGCGCCGATGTAATGATGACGCTCACGGCACGGGACGAAGCCGGCAACGAGGGCCGCAGCGAGGCCTACGAGTTACAG
>JBKPLN010000247.1:0-3744 GCA_046731635.1 Pseudomonadota bacterium
CGCCAGCGCACTGAAGCTTTGCCTCGATCGCTGAAGTTCGCGGATTTCGCTCGGAACATTGGTGTGTTTGAGGGATTCGGCGGATTCTGCCGCTTTCGCGCGAAATTGCTTTGCCGTGAACATGGGACGCTCCTGCCTGACACGTGCCGAGCGGATTTCCGCTCGACGGTGCCGTTGTTTCTGTTTGTCGGATTGTCTGTGTGTATATGGGGACGATTAGGCTGAATTGCGAATTAATTTCTCACCGCCCATTGCAGTTAACGTCCGGCGTCTGTCTTTTGGTTGAGTGAATTAGCGCCCAGCGCCCGCGTTCCCTACCGCCTTGTTTTGAAAACGGGCCGTCGGCACAATACCCCCTTCGGTCTGAGGTGGTCCTTTTGAAATCGGGAGTGGCCTCTTTTGAATCTGGGCTATGTTGGCTGCGTTGCTAGGGTGAAGACCGGAGAGAATCGATGGAATACGCAACGTTCCGAAAGTGGCTGGCCGAACATGGGTGTCGCTTCGATACGCAGTCCGAAAAGCGCGGAGAAGGTCATGGGACTGTGACGATCCACCGTGCAGGGCGGACTGCGGAACTGCCGCTGGTCGGTGCGAGCCATAACCTCGACCCGCGTTCGGTTCACCAAGTCTGCGAAGCACTTGGCCTCGATTGGTCCAAACTTCCCGGGCCGGAGGGCCGCGTGTGAGGCCGCCTCAGTTGGCGGCCTCTTTCATTATTTTGAAACCGCAGGCGCGATGTCTGCACTTGGCCCAAAGCGGCCATTCGAGTAGCGCCACACAATGTCTGCTTTTTGGGGGAAAGCGGACATTGGAATTATCGAGCATAACGACCGCTTATGGCTCCTACGCGGATTCTCGCCAGCTATCCCGGGCCAATCTATGAGTTCACGCCCTAGATAGGATCAAGCCGATCCAGTAATCTTTCTTCCGCGGGGTACAAATAATTCATCAGCTAACAATCGTGCAAACTCACGCTTACCGGAGGTAACCGTTATGCATATGTCTGCTGAAAGTCTGCTTGTCATTTTGTTAATTGGCGCTATTGCGGGCTGGCTGGCGGGCCAAATCGTGCAAGGGACAGGCTTTGGTTTGGTTGGCGACATTATAATTGGAATCGTCGGCGCCTTCATCGCCAGTTGGCTATTTCCCCAGCTTGGTATTCATCTTGGTGCTGGCATTGTTGCCGCAATCATTGCTGCCACCATCGGCGCCGTGTTGTTGCTCGTGATCGTGAGGCTAGTCCGGCGAGGCGGGCGTTGGTAGCGCAGCGCGGCAAAGCCGAACTCTTGAATGTCCGCTTTCCGGGGGTAAAGCAGACATCGCGCGGACTGGACCCAAACCGACTTCTATGGTTTTACAAAATTTGTCGGTTGGCCAAGTACCGGGTCGATCATCCGCCCCACGGCATAACCCTTTGCCGTGAGTTGATAGCGGTAGCGGTTGCGCAGATCGATCGTGATCCAGTTGTTCGCGACCGCCTTGTTTAGCCCGCGCTGGAAATCGCCGTCGCGTACGTCGAAAAAATGATTGCGCTGAAGTATGCCGCTCGCCGGTATCCGGTCGCGCATGAAAACGCCGAGGGTTTGGCGGCTGACTTCATCATCGGAAGGTCGGTCAAGCATGGGCGCCTGCGTTCGAGCGGGAATTACTCCCTTCGCTTCTTCGTTGGTATTAGACCTGACAGAGCCACTTCGCGGCTTCTGTCCGGGCTTCGGCCTTGCCGAAGGGCAGGTGGTAATCGCCTAGCATATTCAATTCATTCCAGTTCTGGGGTTGGCGACGCCATTCTGCGACGCGGCCTGCGATAGCGACCCGGCTGGTTCGGTTTATGAAAGTGATCGACATGGGTGCCCCCAATCCTTGGAGTTCTATTGTCAATCTAGGAAGGCACCCGCCTCTCCGCTGTGATGGGTGTCACATAAAGGCATATTTGATGGCTCGAGGGTCACGCGCCATAGGTTATGAGGCTCCAAGATTTGGTCAGCGGGGGCTGCCATACGCCAGCCTCTCCGGCCACGTTTGTTTATGAGCGAGAAAAAAACTCTCAATTCTTCACTGATCCCGACGTCGGACAAGTCCCGTCTTGCCTACCACTTACCGGGGTTCCCGGCGAAAAGCAGCACCGCCTTCCTATCGTGCGCAACGCTGAAGAAGGTGCGCCAGTTCTTCGAGCGAATCTCGGTAATCCATTAGCGGCTTAAGCAGGGCGTGACGCGCCTGACTGTAAGTGCTTAGCGTGCGCGCGAGCTCACCGGCAACCTTATCTTTTAACGTCGTCTCCACGTCCGTCTTCTCGATCTCTGGCAAGAGCGCGGACATTTCTCTCGCCGCCCTTTGCACGGAAGGCGCCAGCCTCGCACAATCAAATTTTGGCGTGTCTTGAGTTATCCCAGGTGCCGCAGCAACAATCGACGCGATCGCGAGTGCGAAACACACTGATCTTCCAGGCGTGATTCTTCTCATTCTACCGGCATCCTCGGAAAGCACCCTTCGTCTCGATGTTGCTGCGCCGATCTGCGCCCGCCAAGCGGCCGACGTCAACCCGATTTTGGGTAAACTGGCCCTTCGCGCCGGACCACATACCCCTTGTCACCGTGTGTGATGATGTCGGCCGCTTGGCGGAGCTTCACCGCGGCTTGGTATTCGCCTTCGGCACCAAATCGCTATGAAAGCGCGGCGCTCTTTCGGGTGGCTGCAGTCTACAGGCGACTAAGCACCGACATCACCAACTTCCCTGCGATCGATGATAAGCCCGAGGATCTTGGCTTTTCCCAGCGTCGCCATCGTCATCGCAGAGCCGTTCTTCGCTTCCTCTGCAACCTGGCGCGCGCCTTCGGAAACAGGTGGCAGGCCCAGCCCAGAACGACCCTGTCGACAGCCAAAAATGGCATCCGAATTGGCTTGCCCCGTCGCAACACGATGATCTGCTGTTTGAGCACCAAGACTTCGGCTTCCAGCGCTGCTCGTGACCGAAACAGTCGATGATCAACCGAAAATCAGCCTGAACGATCCCACGTCCAAAGGAGGATCGTCCGATTCTCCGCCGATTGCCAACCGGATCAGATTTACGATAGGGACAAGCTAAACCATAAGCGATGGGCACTGTCGGGCCCGAGGAAAGAATTTGGTACGTGCATTGATCGAAATACCGAGGCTGATGGCGGCGGCGCTTTCGCTTCAGCCGCAGATCGAAAAGCTTGCGCAAAATCTCGCCAAGGCGCGCGACGTTCTCTATCTCGGCCGCGGCACAAGCTTTCCGATCGCACTGGAAGGCGCGCTTAAACTCAAGGAAATCTCTTACATTCATGCGGAAGGCTATGCCGCTGGCGAGCTCAAGCATGGGCCGATCGCACTGATCGACGAGACCATGCCGGTGATCGTGATAGCGCCCTTCGATCGTGTGTTCGAAAAAACCGTTTCGAACATGCAGGAGGTCGCCGCCCGCGGCGGCAAGATCATCCTGGTAACCGATCCGCAGGGGTGCCAAAGAAGCCACAGTCGATTCGCTGGAAACGCTGTGCTTGCCGGATATGGCTTCGACAGTAACGCCGCTGGTGATGTCAGTCGAATGTCCGCTATGGGCAGAAGCGGACATAGCAGCGGGCTATTGCTAAGTTAGCGTGGGGTATCGGACCAATTCATCTTCATCCAACTTCCCTGCTTACAGGGAAATTAACAGGGAATTTTGCAAAAATGCGCATTCCACAACGAATTTGAGAGCTTGGACACGAGCAAATCCAACGG
>JBKPLN010000248.1:0-2313 GCA_046731635.1 Pseudomonadota bacterium
CCCAGCGGAACGCACTGACCCTGATCATGCTGATGCTCCTCTCCTGATTTCTTTGCCGATTGCAGCGATCAGCCGCAGCGCGAGGCGGCTTTCACAGGTGCCGGCTCATATTCATCGTGCCGTCGCACCCAGGCCATGGTCCATGGCAGGGTGCCCTCATCGCGGCCCTTCGGCGCCATGTCGAGAAAATTGTAAGTGCCGACAAGAATATCGAGACCGCGGGCGTACGATGAATACGTGTGCAGCACCTCGCCCGCTTCGTTCTTGATGAACGCGCTCAAGCCCGGCGCTTCTTCGCTCGGAAACTCGGTCTGTGTGTAATTGTATTCCACCTTGCCACGCGCCTTTTCCTCGGGCGTAAACGACACGTGGAAATCGCGGTTGAAGTCTGTGCCGTGTGACGACACCCACCTGAATTTCCATCCCATTCGCTTTTTGTAGGCTTCGATCTCGGCGAACGGTGCGCGCGATACCACGACCAGGCTGACGTCGCGTTGCGCGAGATGGACCACCGCGCCGTCGAAATGATCGGCGAGGAACGAGCAGCTCGGGCAGCCCTCAACCCAGCCAGGGCCAAGCATGAAGTGATAAACGATGAGCTGGCTCTTGTCGCCGAACAGGTCGGACAAGGATTTGCGGCCGTGCGGGCCGTCGAACACGTAATTTTTTGCGACCTTGACCCATGGCAGTGTTCGACGCGCCTCACTTAGCCGGTCGCGGGCCCTGGTGAATTCCTTTTCCTTCGCCAGCAGCGCTTTCCGCGCAGCCAGCCACTCATTTTGTGAAACGATCGCGTGTTGCATGGTTTTTATTTCCGCAAAACTTTCAGCTCTTTGGCGGCGTCATCCAACCGACGCCGGCGCCGCCTGGCTCCTTGAGAATGGCGATGCGGCCAACATTGGGAACGTCGAAGATCGGCCGCATCAGCGTAGCTCCGGCCGCCTGGGCCTTCTTGACCCGCGCATCGACGTCGTCGACGGCGAGATAAGCCATCCAGCTTTCCGGGACGCCGTCGAATTGCGGGCTGGTCAGCGGAAAAAGACCGCCGACATACTCGTCGCCCATTTTGGCGACCCAATAGGTGCCGCCGTCGGGCATCGGCATCGCTTCGAAGGTCCAGCCGACTGTAGCGCCGTAGAACTTTTTTGCCTTCTCGGCATCGCGCGTCATCAGCTCGTTCCAGTAGAAGTAACCGTGCGACCATTTATGTGGCATCACTAAAACTCCTGTCGCTATGCGTTGAGATACTTCTCGAGCTTTTCCATCGCGCTGGTCCAACCGCCTTCATGACGGTCGCGAGCGTCTTCGTCGAAGAACTGCTCGTGCAGCAGCGTCATTATGGTGCCATCGCCGTCGCGCTTGAACGTCAGCGTCACCAGCGACTCGCGTTCGGGCGTGGATTTCCAGGCCCAGGTGAAGACCAGCTTTTCGTTCGGTATCACCTCGCGATAGACGCCGCTCACATCGTGCTGTTCGCCGTCCGGCGCTTGCATCAGCCAGCGAAAACGCCCGCCGATGCGCGGATCGCTTTCGACGCGCAGGGGCTTTATCTCTCCAGGTCCCATCCAGCGTTTTACTTTTTCCGGGTCTGTCCACGCGGAGAAGACCTTTTCCGGCGGCGCTTTGAACCGGCGCTTGATGGTGAGGCTTGGTTTGGTTGCGACGGTGGCCATGTGTCTTCCTCCAGAAATGCAGCAAGCTGATCGAGCCGCTCGGTCCAGAATTTCTGATAGCGGTTAAGCCAATCGTTGGCGTCTCGCATCGGTTCCGCTCGCAGGCGGCAACTCACGATGCGGCCGTTCTTTTCGCGCCCGACGAGACCGGCATCGGACAGCACGTCGAGGTGCTTCATCACCGCCGGTAGCGACATCGCAAACGGCTTGGCGAGCTCGCTGACCGACAGAGCGTCCTCTTCGCTCAGCCGAGCGAGCAAAGCCCGGCGAGTTGGGTCGGCCAGGGCTGCAAACGTGCGATCCAGGTCAGGCCTGCGATAGTAAACCATTTGGTTAAGTATAGGAATGGGCGAGCCCGTGTCAAGCCGCTCAACATTCACCTTTCGTTGAGGAAAGAACCGTAGAACTCTTGAGAATGGATCCGCTATCGCTCGCGACCGCGTTATCCGCAGCCCAAATCGGCCGCGCGCAAATGGCTCTCGCCGCGCGCATGGTGCGCATGAATGCGGAGGCGGAGGCATCCATCGTTCAGGTGCTTGACGCAGCTCAGCGGAACATCGCCAACCTTGGCAACCTTGCTGCGGGCGTCGGACAAAATCTCAATGTAACTGCGTAGTGCCCGGCTTCAGCGCGCGGCGAC
>JBKPLN010000249.1:0-2058 GCA_046731635.1 Pseudomonadota bacterium
TTGCCGGCTGTTGCGCGCGCGCGCCGAGCGGCACCATCGCCGCACCGCCAAGTAAACTGATGAAGTCGCGCCGCCTCATATCTATCCCGGATACGCAGTTCAAACTAACACAATGCAGAGATAAGGCGTGATACCCACGCCAATGTCCGCTTTGGGTCAAAAGCAGACATTTGCACTGCACCAGCCCATGTCCGCTTTACCCCCAAAAGCGGACATTTGCAGTGCACCAGCTCATGTCTGCTTTGGGCCGATTTTGTTGCAGAAGTCGGCGATGACAGGTGCGTGGCGCCTGGCGCGAACGTATTCATGTAGTTGCCTGCCATCCGCTCCTAGCGAGGGATGGTCCGGCTCGACTGCCACCGAACTCTGCGCTCGTTATGCAAAGCACACTTGTGCGATCGGCGGTGGTCGGACGACGAGCTTTGCGAGCCTGCGGAGGTTTTGCGCGATTGCCGCCAGTGTGAACTCGAACTGAGCACCACATGGTCCACGCAAGCGCAGACGACTGAGCCGAAAGATACGCTTGAGATGTGCAAACAGCATCTCAACACGTTTGCGATCGCGACACGATCGCTCGAATGCTTCGGTTTTGGCCACCGCCCGTGCCACGTCACGGGCCTCCTCGTAGAGGCTTCGCTGGATTCTGCGGAAAGGAGTCTTTGGGCAGCACTGTGCCTTGAATGCGCAGCTACGACAGTGGCGTGTTCTCGCGAGATAGAGAAGGGTCTCCCCATCATTGACCAGCTTGCCCGTCGTTGTGAGAACCTTGCCGGCCGGACAAATGTAAACGTTCCGCCCCTTGTCGAAGGCGAAGTCTTCCCGACCGAAGGTCCCATCCTCGCGCTTCGACTTGTCGACCACTGGGATATGCGGCGCGATCTTGGCCTCGTTGACCAGCCAGTTGAGGCTAGCTCCGGAACCGTAAGCCGTATCGCCCGCCAGCCATTCGGGTTTGATGTCGAAGCGTGACTCGGTGCGTTCAATCATGGTCTTGGCCGCGTCGACCTCGGCTTGCCGAATGGCGCGCGACGCCTCGACGTCCATGATGATGCCGAACTTCACGTCAATCAGGTAATTGTCTGAATAGGCAAAGAACGCCGGTCCGCGTGTGGCTCCTGTCCATTGCGCGGCGGGGTCGGACGGTGAGATGAACTTTGGCGTCACCTCGCTGGCCGCCCCGAATGCCGCGTCATCAAGCGTGGCGAGATACTCCTTGGTCGCGCGGCTTACGGCCTGTCCGTCAAGCTCTCTGGTCCACTGTGAGCCGGGAGTTGATCGCTGCTTGTTGGCGTCCGCAACAATCAGACTGGCATCCACCGCGAAGCCCTCTCCGCCGACCAAACCAGCCCCGATGCACGCCCCCACAACACGCTCGAACACGCTCCGGAAAATGTCGCTGTCGCGGAACCGTTCATTGCGGGCCCGCGAAAACGCCGAGTGATCCGGGATCTGGTCCTCAATCGAGAGCCCACAAAACCAGCGATAGGCGAGGTTCACGCGCACATCACGGCACAGCGCTCGCTCCGAGCGGATCGCAAACACGTAGCCGACGATGAGCATCCGGATCATCAGCACCGGATCAATCGATGGCCGACCGAGCCGAGGATAATAAGGTGCCAGCTCAGAATGCACCCAACTCAGATCAAGAACCGCAGCAATCTCGCGCACCGGATGATCGTCCGGCACCGCCTCATCGAGACGAAATGAATAGAAAAACTGTTCCTGGTCGTGAGTCAGCCGCCCCATCATAGCCCGCTCCCGTCGCGAATCGCCTCACAGCGACGGAATCACTGACCAAAAAACTCCGCAACGGACTTATGCAACAAAATCGGCCAAAAGCGGACATCAGTGCACGCAGCCTTTCGTGGCCATGCTTCGACGTTTCTCGGCGCGATGCGTGTAGGTTAAGTTGGGGCCACGCCTTCAACTCCGCCGGGAGAAACGACATGGAAAGGTTGATCGACATTTTTTGCCACGCTATCCGCATCACAGATCCGCTTTCGATTAAGATTGCGGTCGGGGTCATTGGCGGCGGACTTCCGCTGATCTTCATCTGTC
>JBKPLN010000250.1:0-6635 GCA_046731635.1 Pseudomonadota bacterium
GAATGAGCGTGATTCATTGTCACAATGTCTGGAAGTACAGGTGGCTTCACCCAATCGCTGTAATCGGTCGCGATGCGCACGAGTTGCGGACTTTCGATCAAAAACGTTGAATGCCCCACATAGCTGATGCGCACCTGGTCGCGCTCGAGCGCCGCAAGTCGCAGCGCGGCGGGTTTGACGAAGGGTGGCCGCGAGGCAACCAGGCCTGGGCAGGCTTGCGTCATTTCGGGCTTCGCCGGTGGTGCCGCGCCCTGCGCGACAGCGTGCATGACGCCTGCGACAGTCCATGCCAGCAGCGCAAGGATTTTCATTGTACCGTGGGACATGAGTTCATCCGCATCGATGGGCGCGGACGGAAATCTGACACGCTTTCGTGGGCCTCGCCAGCACATCACGAGCCAATAAAAAGCGGCGCCGAGGAGGCGCCGCTCTTTTTAGTTGTATGGCTTTTCAGAATTGCTCGAAATAGCGGCGGTCCCGCATGGAGACAATAATCCCCTTCGGAGTCACGACGAGCCAGCGTCCATCCTGCCGCTTGATCTGTTCGACCGGACCGAGACCGGGCAACGGCGCGCCTGGCACGACCTGATAAATATCGCCATGACCCTGTACATAAACATAGCCGTCGCGCATTTCGCGAATCGACCAGTTGGTCAGGATCGCCATGCGCGGCGCCGAATCGACAGAAGCGGCTTCCGGCCTCGGCGGTGGCAGCGGCGCGGAGGGGGGACTCGTTTGCTGCTGAGTGGAGATTGAAGCGGTGATGTTGGCGCTTTCGCGATTGAGGCGTTCGCTGATCTTCGCGATCTGGTTGGATGCTGATTTGTTGGCCGCTTCAAGGCTCGTCTTGAGACTGGCCATTTCTTTGCTAAGGCGCGCGACAGACTGCTGTATCGCCTTGTTCTCCTCGACGGCAGCAACATCGATGGCCGGCGCTTTCGAAAAGCCGCCACTCGCGGCGGTGCCGACGATTGCACCCAATGCCGCCGCGATTGCCGCCGATGCAGCGAGCAGCGCGTAGCGCTTGTGCCGCGGACGCAGAATGAAGTGGGGACGCTTCGGTGCACCGAGGTGCCTGATGCTGGCAGATTCCTGCGTTCCCATTGCCGTGATTTCACTCGAGGCATTGAACGCGTTGCTCGACTCGATCGGTGGCACCTCCCCTGCCGAATTCGTCGTGCCGATCATGTCTGCGGGCGAGATCGACGGCGATTCGACGGCAGGCAGTTCAATGTTGGACTGCGGTTGCCCGGATGCGTTGTCCGGTTGCGCGACCGCTTCGCCATCGGTTGCAGCCTTACGCTTGTCCATGGTTCTACATTCCCTGGATTGGTTGTTCACCAATCGGTAACCACGATGGGTTACCAATTGGTTACCAATCCCGAGCGATGCACCGGTCGTCGATCGCGTCATCCCACGCGTACCTGAATACTCGTCGCAGCACGCTTTGCGGACGCGTTACCTGGTCGCCGGCGCAAATTTTTCATCAAATAAGGTGACGGCGTATCTATACCGACAGGCCGCTTTCAGCTGCGAGCGCTTTCAAAGATACGGCCGGACGCGCTCCGACGTGCTGAATGACTTCCGCGGCAGCAAGCGCCCCAAGGCGCGCGGAGGTGCGGTGGTCTTTGCCGCGCGACAGGCCCACCAGAAAACCCGCGGCGAAGAGGTCCCCGGCGCCGGTTACATCCACGATCTTGTCGACCGGCTCCGCAGCCACCGGCTCGACAGAGTCACCCGTCACCACCACGCAACCTTTTTCGCTGCGCGTCACCACGGCAAGCCTGGCATCGTCGCGCAGTGCTTTCGCCGCGCTGGCGAAGTCAGCGGTCTCGTAAAGGCTGTGCAGCTCACGCTCGTTGGCGAAAATAATATCGACGGTACCTTTGCGAATCAGATCGAGAAATTCAGCCCGATATCGGTCAACGCAAAAGGCATCGGACAAAGTAAGCGCAACGCGACGTTTGTTCTTGTGAGCGATTTCCGCCGCTTTGACGAAAGCTTCCTTGGCATGGGGCGGGTCCCATAAATAGCCTTCGAGATAGATGATTGCGGCGCTTGCCACCCGTGCATCGTCTATATCGGCAGGGGTCAAATCCTGTGCGGCGCCCAGGAATGTGTTCATGGTGCGCTCGCCGTCAGGCGTGACCATGATGTAACTGCGCGCCGTCGAGGGACCGCTGATGGCCGGCTTTGTCTCGAAGGCAACATTGGCCGCGCGAATATCGTGGGCGAAGATGCGGCCCAGATCATCATCCCTGACCTTGCCGATAAAGCTTGCGCGCGCACCGAAGCTGGCCACGCCGACGATTGTATTCGCCGCCGACCCGCCAGAGCTTTCGACGGCCGGACCCATGGCTGCGTAAATAGCCTGGGCGCGCGCTTCGTCGATCAAGGCCATGCTGGCCTTGTGCATGCCATGTTCGACGAGAAAATCGTCCTCAGCGCGGGCGATCACGTCGACGATGGCATTGCCTATGCCGAGCACGTCGTAACGTAGGTGCGTCATGTGTGTCCTCGTGAAGGGCGCGCGCACTATATCGGGGGAACGGGCTGCGGCAAGCTTGAACGATCGCAGGATGACGGGCCATCGCCCACGGGCTTAGAGTGCGTGCAAGGATTCGTCCATGTCCCTCGCACGCGACATCACGACCGTCGGCAGCGGCACGCTGATCTCGCGCCTGCTGGGCTATCTGCGCGACGCCTGGATCGCCGCGCTGCTCGGCGCCGGCCCCCATTCCGAGGCTCTGTTCGTCGTCCTGCAAATCGTGAATTTTTTCCGTCGGCTCTTGTCGGAAGGCGCGCTCAATGGCGCCTTCGTGCCGATTTGGCTCAAGCTGCGCGGCGGCGACGATGGGCCAGCCAACGCTGCACGCTTTACGCAGCGCGTCCTGCTGGTGATGTTTTGCATTGTCGGCTTTATCGCCCTGCTCGTGATTTTCTTTGCGCCCACGATCATCACCGTGATTGCTCCGGGATTCGATCGGGGGCGGCGCTCACTCGCAGCCTTTCTGCTGTTCCTGGCGACGCCTTACATTGTTCTGGCGGGATTGGTGGCCGTAATCGCGGCGGCACTTAACGCCGAGGGCCGGGTCCGTGCCGTCGTCATCAGCACGGTGATGTTCAACCTGGTGATGGTACTGGCTCTTGGTGTGCTCCCGCGCGGCGACGTTGACCAGTTCTATGTCACCGCCTGGCTCGCCTTGGCTGTCAGCGTCGCCGGCCTGCTCCAGCTTGTGTTGACCGGCGCAGTCTGGCTGTCGACCGGCAATCGGTGGCAACGCGCGCATACGCATGCGCCCGATCAGACCGAAAATTTTTTCAAACGCGCCTTTCCCGGCCTGATCGCCGCCGGCGTGCCGCAGCTGAAGCTCATAGCAATAACCGCCATCGCATCTGCTTCCCCCGCGGCGGTCTCATGGCTCTATTACGCCAACCGGCTTTATGAATTGCCGCTCGGTGTCGCTTCCGTCGCGATAGCCGCGGTCATCGTGCCGCGCATTGCGTCCGGCGTCGTAGCCGGGGACGATCATGCGCTGGCAACGGCACAGTCGCGCACCTACGAGATCGCCCTCGGCCTGGCGCTGCCCGCGGCGACGGGGTTTGCACTGCTCGCCAATCCCATCGCGGGCGGGCTGTTCGAGCGCGGAGCTTTCGGTCCCCAGGATACAGCGGCAGTTGCGGGCGCGCTGGCCGCGATCAGTGCCGGATTGCCGGGCCACGTGCTGGAAAAGACATTCGGCGCCGTGTCGTTTGCGCACGAAGATACGCAAACGCCAATGGCAGCCGCGCTCTGTGGGCTTGCCGCCGCGATTGTCGGGGGGGTGCTGCTATTTCCCCACTTCGGCCATATAGGGCTCGCCGCGGCATTCGCGGCTTCCGGCTGGGTCGGAGCCGCCGTGCTGGGCAGCATTCTCTTTCGACGGCGCTGGCTGCGGCTTGATGATGACGCACGGCGGCGATTGCCTCGCATTGCGATCGCCACCGCGATCATGGGGGCCGCCGTTGTATTGGGCGCCGTGGTCGCCCACAACGTCTTCCCGGCGGCAGGATCGTCCTCGTCCGGCCGCCTCGTCATGTTGATCGTCCTTGTGACTCTTGGCGTTGCCATCTACGCCGTCGTCTTGCGCGCGCTTGGAATCGCAACGCTTCGAGGACTGCTGGCAGGAATGCGCGACCGCTGATAAGGGCTTGCCTCGCGCGCCTCCGGCATGGCATGGCTCCGCGCTAAATCGAAGAGGAAGGACGATGGCGTCCAAGGAACGCGTTTTCTCCGGCGTTCAGCCGACCGGAAATCTGCATCTCGGAAACTATCTTGGCGCCATCACCAAGTTCGTGGCGCTGCAGGAGCGCTATGACTGCATCTACTGCGTTGTCGACCTGCACGCCATCACCGTATGGCAGGATCCGACCGAACTGCCGCGCGCCACGCGTGAAGTCACCGCTGCGTTCCTCGCCTGCGGCATCGATCCAAAGAAGAACATCATTTTCAACCAAAGCCAGGTCGCAGAGCATGCCGAGCTCGCCTGGGTTTTCAATTGTGTCGCCCGCGTCGGCTGGCTCAATCGTATGACCCAGTTCAAGGAAAAGGCGGGCAAGGATCGTGAGAACGCCTCGGTCGGACTGTATGTCTATCCGAACCTGATGGCCGCAGACATTTTGATCTACCGCGCGACGCACGTGCCGGTGGGCGAGGATCAGAAACAGCATCTGGAGCTCTCGCGCGACATTGCGCAGAAATTCAATAATGATTTCGCCGCATCCATTCATGCGCACGGCTACGGCAGCGCATTTTTTCCGCTGCCCGAGCCGCTGATTCAGGGGCCCGCGACGCGCGTGATGTCGTTGCGCGATGGCTCGAAGAAAATGTCGAAGTCGGAGGCATCCGATTATTCGCGCATCAATCTTACCGACGATGCCGACGCGATTGCGCAAAAGATCCGCAAGGCGAAGACCGACCCCGAGCCGCTTCCGAGCGAGGAAAAAGGTCTGGGGCCGCGACCCGAGGCCGACAACCTGGTAGGCATCTACGCTGCGTTGCAGGGCATCAGCAAAGGCGAAGTGCTCGGTCAGTTCGGAGGCGGCCAATTCTCTGCTTTCAAAACGGCCCTGGCTGACCTTGCCGTCGCCAAACTCGGACCGATTGGCGCGGAGATGAAGAAACTTGTGCAGGACCCCGTCTATATCGATTCTGTATTGGCCGACGGATCGCAGCGTGCGCAAAAGATCGCCGCCGAAACCATGAAGGCTGTCAAGGATATCGTTGGCTTCGTGCATCGCTAGTTGCGGCGCGGTACGCCCGCCTTGTCGGCGCGGCTGCCGGCATGCCACCATTGGCAGTTGTGAATTCAGAATGACGAACATGATCGCACGGGAGCGTCGCGCCCATGAGTAGCAAGCGTCGCAGCTACGAGGCCGGCCACAAGCGCAAGTACCTGGTGGTCATCGACGACACTGAAGAGTGCGACAGGGCGGTCTACTGGGCAGCCAAGCGCGCCGGCCGCACGAAGTCGCAAATTGTAATGCTGCGCGTCATCGAGCCCGGCGACCGCAATCAGCAATGGCTGGGCGTTGCCGACATCATGATGGCCGAGCAACAGGAGGCGGCGAACGCGGCGCTCGACAAATTCGCCGCGCGGGCGAAAGAGATCGCAGAGATAACGCCTGACCGGGTAATCCGCGAAGGCAGCACCGCCGAGGAGATCGTCAAGCTGATCGATGAGGATGCCGATATCGGGATTCTCGTCCTGGCCGCAGGCACGGGAAAGGAAGGACCCGGGCCACTGGTGTCAAATCTGGCGAAGACGGCCGGTACATTTCCCATTCCGGTGGCTCTTGTGCCGGGGCACCTCAGCGACGAAGAGATCGACGCGAGCTCCTAAGCCCGAGCCCTACGGCCGGTTGACCACGTGGCTCGCAATAGCCATTTATGCGCTATAATTCTTCCGCCGGCGGGCCTTTAACCCGCATGAGGCAAGGAGCGATCAGATGTTCATTCAGACCGAAGCCACGCCTAATCCCGCGACGCTCAAGTTCCTTCCGGGACGGAGCGTGCTTGAAAACAGCACCCTCGACATGCCGACGAAAGAGAGCGCCGCGCAGTCGCCTTTGGCCGCGCGCCTTTTTGATATCCCCAACGTCGGCGGCGTTTTCTTCGGGTCGGATTTTATTTCAGTCACGAAGACCGATGGCGACTGGCAGCAGATGAAGCCCGCGATTCTCGGGGCAATCATGGAGCACTATATGTCTGGCGCGCCGCTGCTGACCGAAGGCGCAAAGCCGGAGCATGCTGCAGCCGAAGAATTTTTCGATGTGAAGGACGCCGAGACCGTTGCCACCATCAAGGATCTGATCGAGACGCGCGTTCGTCCAGCGGTCGCCGGCGACGGCGGCGACATAACTTTCCGCGGCTACAAGGAAGGCGTCGTCTATCTCAAAATGAAGGGTGCCTGCTCGGGTTGCCCATCGTCGACTGCCACCCTCCGGCATGGCATCCAGAACCTTCTGCGCCATTTCGTGCCGGATGTGGTCGAAGTCCGGCCGATGTAATTGTGCCCTGCTGGAAAAAACGGGCTCTCACGGGACGCGCCGCATTTAAGGTACAATCGAACCGTCAGGGGTCACCGGATCAACCG
>JBKPLN010000251.1:0-2198 GCA_046731635.1 Pseudomonadota bacterium
GGCAGCGATGCTAGCGTCCCGCCGAGCAGAGCGAGGCCGGCCGCAGTGCATACGGCTCCGGCCATTAAGACGACCCGGCTGCCGTAGAGGTCAAGCGCCCGTCCGGCGAGCGGCATGACGGCAACGAAGACGACCGCACCGACGGCCGCAACGATTCCGGCCAGAGCGTAGGAGAGGTGCTGGGCCGCGACGAGGGCGGCCGGCACGAAGAAGAGCGCGCCTTCGAGCATGCCGATCAGCACCTCGAGCGTGTACGTTACCACCAGTTGCCTAGTACCGAACAGCGCAGGCGAGATCACGGGCTCGCGCGCGGCCCGCTCGACGGGGATCAGGGCCGCGAAAGCGATCAGCGCGACCGCGACCGCAGCGAGCGTCAACACGTTGCCGCCGAGCGTCGGCGCAGCGGCATCGAGCCGGGTTAGCCCGATCATGACGGCGAGCAGTCCGAATGCAAGTAAAGCGAGGCCTGCAACATCGAGCGGACCCCGCGTCCGCGCGGCGGCCGCCGGTACGTGCGAGCGCGATAGAACAATGACGATGAGCCCCAGGGGCACATTCGCCGCGAAGATCCACCGCCACGAGACAAAATGGGTCACGACTCCACCGAAGGTTGGACCGACGATCGCCGCCAGGCCCCACACGGCGCCGAGCAGCCCGAGCGCAGACCCGCGCCGTTCCAGCGGCACGCGATCGGCAATCGCGGCGGCCGCGACCGGGAAGATGCCTCCCGCGCCTACAGCCTGAATCGCTCGTGCGACCAGAAACACAGCGAACGTCGGCGCGGCGATCGCGAGAACGCTGCCCGCCACGAACGTTGCCACGCATGCGATGTAGATCGGACGGCGTCCGTAGACGTCTGAGAGCTTCGTCATCACCGGGATAGAGACGACGTTCGCAAACAGGTAGAGCGTGAAGACCCAGGCGACGTCGCGCCCAGGAATCGCAAATGTGTGCGCAAGGGCGGGCAGCGCCGGCGAAAGAACGCCGAGATCGAGCGCGCCGGCAAACACGCCCAGCGCGAGGGTGACGAGCAACGGGAGGTTCGATCGATCGATCATGGTTCGTGGCGAGGGTCAAGGAACAACGGCATCAATTAGACTGCTGCGCTTATTGACGTAAGTCCACGCGAATTAGACGCCTCTTTAGGCTTCCGCCGCCACTCAACTGACCTGCGGATTGCTGGGAGCCATTCACACCTCGCACGAATTGATGGAAAACCTCCAACCAGGGGGATAACCACGATTCATGTCCGTTCAGGACACGCGAAACAAACCCGATGAAATGGGCACTTCGGCTGCACTTCTAAACGAAACATGCGCAGTAATTGTTTCGTTTCAAAAATGCGAGAACCCGTTGTCTCGCGGCAACTGTTTCGATGTTTCGATTCAAAAGGGAGATGAGCCAAGCAGCGACAACGTGTGCGCCCAATGCAGCGCTGGTGGAGACGACATCGCACGGCACGGTGCTGTGTGGCTACACCCCGAATGCGTCAGGTTCTGGAGCAAGAGTGCATTAGCGTCATGAAGAAACGCCCCAGCACCATGCCGCTCCCCACTGCGCTGTTTTGTTATCGTAGAACGATCAATTCGGTCTGCTGGCCACAAGCCTCGCACTCGAAAGTGCGCAGTTCGGCATCCTCGCGGTACCGACCGAGTTGACTAAATGCGGTGATCCCCAGCGCAATTGGTCTCTCAGTCCCCGACGCCTGTAGGCAATGCCTTGGTCGGTGATATTCAACAGTAATGGCTCAAGCCCGCATCCGTCAGTTTTCGGACTCAGTGATGCGTTATGCAAAACAATTTCTTCGCGGTGCAGCGAGTGCATTGCGGAAATTAAGAAACGCCGCGCAGCGGCAAGAAAATGAAAGTAGCCACGTGATTGATGCCGACAACGAGCGCGATAAGCGCGAAGCTCAGAATCGCGTAGCCAAGGCGAAAATCAGAAAACAGATCACGAAGGCCACATAGCTGGGCGTCGTTGCTCTGCTGAGCAGGCCCGGAATGGCGCCGAGCAGCCCGATCACGAAGATGGCCGCGGCCAAAAGCCAGTGTCCCATCACGCCGCCGGTCGCAAGCCCGAACAAGACGGTCACCACATAGAGGATGCCGACCAGGGTGAAATGGACAAAGCTCTCGTAGCCCTGCTCATGCGCCGCATAGTCGTTACCGGTGGCAGTGGCATATTCAACGGTGCCGTGT
>JBKPLN010000252.1:0-11226 GCA_046731635.1 Pseudomonadota bacterium
CAACAAGGAAGCGCGCGAGGCAGCCGAGCGCGCCGGCATCGAGATTCGCTACTACAACATCATCTACGACCTGGTCGACGATGTTAAAAAGGCGATGTCTGGCTTGCTGGCCCCGACGCTGCGCGAAACGATGCTCGGTAACGCGCAGATTCTGGAGATCTTCAACATCTCGAAGGTCGGCAAGATTGCCGGCTGCAAGGTCACCGACGGCACTGTCGAGCGCGGTGCCAATGTCCGATTGATCCGCGACAACGTTGTGATTCACGAAGGAAAGCTGTCGCAGCTCAAGCGTTTCAAGGATGACGTGCGCGAAGTCGGCGCCGGCATGGAATGTGGCATGGCCTTCGAAAACTACCAGGACATGCGGCAAGGCGACGTAATCGAATGTTACCGGGTGGAGCAGATTCAACGCTCGCTGTGAGTCCAAGTCTCAAGCGTGCAGGTTAGAACGCACCATCCATTTCCCCTCATGGCCAGGCTTGTCCTGGCCATCCACGACTAACCTTCCTTCGCTGAAGGAAGACCGGATGCCCGGCACAAGCCCGGGCATGACGAATGAGAGTTTTGAAGCTATGGCACGCCGCAAGCAACAACAGCGCGATTCATCGCAGGGAGTTTCCCAGCGGCAGCTTCGTGTCGGCGAGCTGGTGCGGCATGCACTCGCGGAGATGCTGACCCGCGGCGATGTACATGATCCGGTCATCGAAGGGCACATCATCACGATTCCTGAAGTGCAGGTTACCGCAGATTTGAGACTTGCCACCATATACGTGATGCCGATGGGTGGCCGCGATGCCGATCAAGTGGTCGCCGCGTTTGAGCGCCACAAGAAATATTTGCGGGCTGAGATTGCCCATCGCATTAACTTGAAGTTCGCACCTGACATCCGCTTTCGCGTCGACGATCGATTCGCGGAGGCCGAACGCATCGACAAGCTGCTGCGTTCGCCGGAGGTCCAGCGCGATCTGAAGCATGAGGAAAAAGAGTGAGCGAAAACGAACTGGATAATCTCTCTCGGACTCATACTGAGCCGCCCAAGGCGAGCCCTTCGCCCAGTCCTCAAGATATGGGCGAAGAAAGGCCGAGATATAATAAGAAGCGCGACAAGCGCGACGTTCACGGCTGGGTTATTCTTGACAAGCCGGTCGGGATGACCTCGACCCACGCTGTCAGCCTCGTGAAGCGCCAGTTCAATGCCCGGCGCGCGGGCCATGCCGGTACGCTCGACCCACTTGCCTCGGGCGCCTTACCGATAGCCCTTGGCGAGGCGACGAAGACGGTTCCCTTCGTCATGGACAGCCGCAAGCTGTATCGCTTCACGGTTCGCTGGGGCGAGGAGCGGGATACGGACGACGCCGAGGGGCGCGTGGTTGCGCGCAGCGATCAAAGGCCGGTGCGAGACGCCATCATCGCCCTCCTGCCATCGTTCACCGGAACGATTGATCAGGTGCCGCCGCGGTACTCCGCCATCAAGGTCGAGGGCGAGCGTGCATATGATCTCGCCCGCGATGGCGCGCACGTGGAGCTTGCCGCCCGACCCGTGGAAATCGGCCGGCTGGAGCTGGTCGATCTCCCCGACCCAGATCACGCCGTATTGGAGGCCGAATGCGGCAAAGGCACCTACGTCCGCTCGCTCGCTCGCGACCTTGGCCGTGCTTTGGGCTGTTTTGGCCACGTTAACGCGCTGCGCCGGGCTGCAGTCGGGCCATTCGGCGAAAAATCCATGATTTTGCTGGAACAATTGGAGGCTCTATGCCATAGAGCCGCGTCCGGCGAGGGTAGCCTCGCGGATGCTCTGATGCCCGTTGAGACCGCGCTGGACGACATCCCGGCGCTAGCCGTCGGCGGGGCAGACGCGGCAAGGCTTCAGCGAGGCCAAGCCGTCTTGTTGCGCGGACGGGACGCACCCAATTTCCGCGGCACAGTCTATGTCACGGCGTCGGGCCGTTTGCTGGCCCTTGCCGAACTGGATCGTGGCGAAATCGTCCCCAAGCGCGTGTTCAACCTTGCCGGCCTGATGGGCAGAGCCGCGCGATAAGAAAGGACGACCGATGTCGGTGACCGCCGGCCGCAAGGCCGAAGTGATAAAGACGTATGCCAAAAAGCCCGGAGATACCGGATCGCCGGAAGTGCAGGTGGCGATCCTGTCCGAGCGCATCAACAATCTCACCGAGCATTTCAAAACTCACGTCAAGGATAATCATTCCCGCCGTGGGCTGCTCAAGCTTGTCGGCCAGCGCCGCCAGCTGCTCGATTATCTGCGTCGCACCAATGAGGCGAGCTACAAGAATCTAATCGAGAAGCTCGGCATTCGCCGATGATTCATTCCGTGCAGGGCGTCGAAGCCCTGTGCGTTTCGTGCAGCGGATGCGCATTGCGCGTTCGCTCGTTGAGCCGGCGGCGATGAGCGCGGCCGGCAATTTGGCAAGAGCTGACAAGGATCGCTCTTGCAACAAGGCAAGGTTCGAAATGCCATGGCAGGATCGCCAGACGCTGTTGCTTCCCGCACTGGGATGTACGCGCGGCAGCTTCTCGCCGTCTTGCGCATGGCTTTCGGGGCTCGCCGAAACCATGAGAGAAAGACACAATGTTCGATATGCATCGAGTTGAACTCGATTGGGGTGGGCGCAAGCTAACCCTGGAAACCGGCAGGATCGCGCGGCAGGCCGATGGGGCCGTGCTCGCCACCTACGGCGAGACCACCGTGATTGCCACCGTCGTTGCCGCCAAGCAGCCGAAGGAAGGCATCGACTTCCTACCGTTGACCGTCAACTATCAGGAAAAATTCTTCGCTGCCGGCCGGATTCCCGGCGGCTACTTCAAGCGAGAAGGCCGGCCAACGGAGAAAGAGACGCTGACCTCGCGTCTCATTGACCGGCCAGTGCGTCCTTTGTTCGCCGAAGGCTGGCGTTGCGACACGCAGGTGATTGTCACCACGCTGTCTCACGATCTTGAGAATGATCCCGACATCGTTGCCATGGTCGCGGCCTCCGCCGCGCTCACCCTGTCCGGCGTACCGTTCATGGGCCCCGTCGGCGCCGCGCGTGTCGGCTTCATCAACGGTGAATACGTTCTTAACCCGCAGCTTGACGAAATGGTCGAGAGCCAACTCGATCTGGTCGTCGCCGGCACCAACGATGCGGTGCTGATGGTGGAATCGGAAGCCAAAGAGCTGTCCGAGGACAACATGCTGGGCGCGGTGATGTTCGGCCACCGGCATTTCCAGCCGGTCATCGAAGCCATCATCAAGCTCGCGGAAAAGGCGGCAAAGGAACCCCGCGAGCTGGCGCTCCCCGACAACGCCAAGCTCGAGCAGGAAATCCTCGGCCTGGTCGAAAAGGATCTCCGCGCGGCCTATTCGATCGCCTCGAAGCAGGATCGTCACAAGGCAGTGGACGCCGCGAAAGAAAAAGTGTTCGAGCACTTCTTCCCAGGCGGCACAGACAACCCCGAATACGACCAGCTGCGCGTGGCGGCCGTATTCAAGGAACTCGAAGCCAAGATCGTGCGCTGGAACATTCTTGATACCGGCAGGCGCATCGATGGCCGCGACAACAAGACCGTTCGCCCGATCGTGGCTCAAGTCGGCGTTCTGCCGCGGACCCACGGTTCGGCGCTGTTCACGCGCGGCGAGACCCAGGCGCTCGTGGTGGCGACGCTTGGCACTGCCGAAGACGAGCAGTTCGTCGATGCCCTGCAGGGCACGTACAAGGAGACGTTCCTGCTGCACTATAACTTCCCGCCCTTCTCCGTGGGCGAAACCGGCCGCATCGGCTCGCCCGGCCGCCGCGAGATCGGTCACGGCAAACTTGCCTGGCGGGCGATCCACCCGATGCTGCCGACACCGGCCGAGTTTCCGTACACGATCCGTGTCGTTTCCGAGATCACCGAATCTAACGGTTCGTCGTCGATGGCCACTGTCTGCGGCTCCTCGCTGGCGCTGATGGATGCTGGCGTACCGCTGAAGCGGCCGACTGCCGGCATCGCCATGGGCCTCATTCTCGAAGACCAGCGCTACGCGGTGCTTTCCGACATCCTTGGCGATGAAGATCACCTTGGCGACATGGACTTCAAGGTCGCCGGCACTGAGCAGGGCGTCACGTCCCTGCAGATGGACATCAAGATTGCCGGGATCACCGAAGAGATCATGAAGGTCGCGCTCGCGCAGGCGAAGGACGGCCGCATGCATATTCTGGGTGAGATGGGCAAGGCTCTCACCGCGGCGCGGGCCGAGCTCGGCGAGCACGCTCCGCGCATTGAGATGTTCAAGATTCCGACCGACAAGATCCGTGAGGTGATCGGCACCGGCGGCAAGGTGATCCGCGAGATCGTCGAAAAGACCGGCGCCAAGATCAACATCGAGGACGACGGCTCGGTCAAGGTTGCCTCGGCCAGCGGCGACTCGATCAAGGCGGCGATCAACTGGATCAAGTCGATCGCGTCGGATCCGGAAGTTGGCCACATTTACGAGGGCACCGTGGTGAAAGTCATGGACTTCGGCGCCTTTGTGAATTTCTTCGGTGCCAAGGACGGGCTGGTGCACATCAGCCAGCTCGCGCCACGCCGGGTGAACAAAGTCACCGACGTCGTCAAGGAAGGCGACAAGGTGAAGGTAAAGCTCCTCGGCGTCGACGAGCGTGGAAAGGTTCGTCTGTCCATGAAGGCGGTCGACCAGGCGACCGGTGAGGACATCGAAGGCAAACAACGCGCTGAGGGCGGCGAGCAGCCGCAGGCCGCGCAAGGCGGCGCTGAGTAACCGGTCCTTACAGGGCCCGGAATAACGCCCAAAACCCTCCCCCTCATGCTCGGCCTTTGTGCCGGGCATGAACGTCTTGGCGGCTCTGCAAAGGGTCAAAACGTGGATGGCCCGGACAAGCCCGGCCATGACAGCCTTTTTATTTCGTTTTTAGAAAATCGATCACGAGGCGGCTCACAGCGTCCGGCGCCTCTCGCGTCGGAAAATGGCCGATGCCATCCAACACATGGCGTCGATACCCGCCAGTGAAATACTTCTCTTTTCCGTCTGTCGTGCTGGGCAGCGTGACGCTATCGGCAGCGCCCTGGATCATGAGAGTCGGGACCGAAATGGCCTGTGCCGACATTGCACGCCGGTCGAGATCCCGATAGCGCGGGTCCTTCCGCGCCTCGCCCCAGCGAACCGTGTAGGAATGCACGGTTACCTCCGGCCAATCCGGATTTTCGAACGATTTGGCGGTGGTCTCGAATTCGGACTCCTTGAACCAGCCCTGCGGCGCCCACGTCTCCCATTGAATCCGGGCAAAGGCCTTGCGATCGTGCTTGACCGTTTCCGCTCCTCGTTCCGTGGCCATGAACCACTGGTACCAGTATTTCCGTGCCTGCTCCAAAGCAGGAGTCGGGAGTTCGCCGGGCTGCCATCCGACCGAGAGCGTGCAAATGCGTGTGGCGCGCTCCGGATGAATCGCCGCAAGAACATAAGCGATGCGTGCGCCCCAATCGTGACCGACTACGGCGAATGTCTGCAGTTTCAGCGCATCCGCAAGATCGATCGCATCCTGCGCCATCGCGACCATCTCGCCCGACCGCATCGTGTTCGCCGACAGGAACGACGTCGGACCAAAGCCACGCAACCAGGGCACGATCGTCTGAAAACCGGCGCCCTGCAACGCCAGGACGACGCCGTCGAAGGTGCGGACGTCATCCGGCCAACCATGGAGCAGAATGACCGGCGCGCCATCTATCGGCCCGCCGCGCTCGTAAGCGATCCGCAGAACAGGCGTCGTTGCGACGTGCACCGTCATGACAGGGCAATCCTCGCAGCTTTATTTGCGAAACAAAAACTAGCGCCGCGCTCCCCTGCTCGGCGTCTCTTCCTGCAACCATCGGCAAACAAAGCCGCCGATCACGCCGCCAAGGATCGGGGCAACCCAGAATAGCCACAGCGCATTGATTGCCTGAGCACCCCCGAAGATCGCCGTCGCGGTCGACCGCGCCGGATTAAGGGAGGCATTCGATATCGGGATGGCAACCAGGTGGAACATGGTCAGTGCGAGGCCGATCGCGATCGGTGCAAATCCGGCGGGTGCACGCGGCGATGTCGCGCCAACAATGACCACAAGGAACAAGGCGGTGATCACCGTTTCGGTCAGGAAGACCGCGGCCATGGAAAATCCTCCGCCGCCGTACAGATTGGAAATGGTGGTGAATGTATTCCACCTGGCGGGCGGCGCACCGCTGAGCACAAGGTAAAAGACGCCGGCGGCTGCTGCACCGCCAAGCACCTGCACGACAACGTAGGCAATCGCCCGCTCGGTCGGAAATCGGCCTGCGACTACGAGCCCACAGGTCACTGCCGGGTTGAAGTGCGCGCCTGAGATGTGTCCAACGGCAAACGCCATAGCCAGCACAGAAAGGCCTACGGCGAATGCGACAGCGATCAGCCCTGCTTGTGGCGCGGAAAACAGAGCGCTGCCGCAGACTGCGCTCACGAGTGAGAATGTACCGACGAACTCAGCCGCCAATGCACGCTGCATGCTGAAATCTCCAGAAAAACCCGGTCAAATTAGATTCAGGGCGCCATGCTCCAACAACCCGTCACGAAGGGCAACAGAGCGGAGACCGTCAGGCCCGGGGTTTATTTGAGTTATTCGCCGTTTTCCTTGGCGCCGCTGGCCTTGAGCGCATCTGGCTGTGGCATGGCAATGACATTGTAGCCGGAATCAACAAAATGAATCTCGCCGGTGACCCCTGTGGAAAGATCCGACAGGAGGTAAAGCCCCGCACCGCCCAATTCGTCCAGCGTGACGCCCCGGCCGAGCGGGGAATATTTCTGCTGGAAAGCGAACATGTATCGCGCATCCGTAATGCCGGCGCCGGCGAGCGTGCGAATGGGACCGGCCGAGATTGCATTGACCCGGATTTTCTGCGGACCGAAGTCGACGGCAAGGTAGCGCACCGAAGCTTCGAGTGCGGCTTTCGCCACGCCCATCACGTTATAATTTGGCATCGCGCGCAAGCCGCCATTATAGGTGAGCGTCACCATGGCGCCGCCGTTGGGCATCAGCGCGGAGGCGCGCTTCGCAGCCTCGGTGAAGGCGTAGCACGAGATCACCATCGTGCGGATGAAATTATCGCGTGTGGAATCCGCGTAGCGTCCTTTCAATTCGTTCTTGTCGGAGAAGGCCACGGCATGAACGAGAAAATCCATGCTGCCCCATTTCTGTTTTATCTCATCGAACACCGCATCGACCGATGCGATATCCTCGACGTCGCATGGCATCAGAAACGATGAGCCGGCCCGCTCCGCGAGCGGTTTGACGCGCTTGGCCAGCGCCTCGCCTTGATAGGTAAAGGCTAGCTGCGCCCCCTGGGACGCGAGCGTCTGCGCGATCCCCCAGGCGATCGAATGATCGTTGGCGACGCCCATGACCAGGCCGCGCTTGCCCTGCATCAACTTGCCCCGTGGCGCGATTTGCTCACCAGCCATGGTCGTCGACCTGCCTGGAGATCGAAGGATGGACAAGGAAACGGGCTTGTTCATGCGAGGCTCCCCATCGAATCGCCTGGCGCGCCGAAAGCCCGTTTATGGCGCGGACACAACAATCCGATGACGAGGGAGGTGGCGAGGCCGCCCCGGAAGCGTCAGGATAAACCGTCATGCATCAAGCCGCCTGAACACAACCGACGCATTGGTGCCGCCGAAACCAAAGGAGTTTGACAGCACGCAGCCGAGTTTCACATTGTCCTTGCGTTCGCGCACGATCGGCACATCGGCAAACGCAGGATCCAGAGTTTCTATATTGGCGCTCTCGCAGATAAAGCCGTTCTGCATCATGAGCAAAGAGTAGATGGCTTCCTGAACGCCGGTGGCGCCAAGTGAATGGCCGGTCAGCGATTTGGTAGCCGAAATCGGTGGACACTTCGCGCCAAATACCTCACGGATCGCCTCAATCTCCTTGATATCGCCGATCGGCGTCGAGGTCGCGTGCGGGTTGATGTAATCAACCGGCGCTTTGACATTCTCAAGCGCCATGTTCATGCAGCGCACGGCGCCCTCGCCCGACGGAGCGACCATATCGTAGCCGTCCGACGTTGCGCCGTAGCCAGCCACCTCGGCATAGATCTTCGCACCGCGTGCCTTCGCGTATTCGAGTTCTTCCAGCACCAGCACGCCGGCACCGCCGGCAATCACGAAGCCGTCGCGATCTTTGTCGTACGCGCGCGATGCTTTTTCCGGCGTAGCATTGAATTTCGATGACATTGCCCCCATGGCATCGAACAGCACGGAGAGCGACCAGTCCAGCTCCTCGCAACCGCCGGCGAAAACGACGTCCTGCTTGCCCCATTGGATCAGCTCGGCAGCGTTGCCGATGCAGTGATTCGAGGTGGCGCAAGCCGAGGAGATTGAATAGTTGACGCCCTTGATCTTGAACCATGTTGCAAGCGTCGCCGACGCCGTCGACGACATCGCCTTCGGCACTGCGAACGGGCCGACGCGCTTGGGGCCCTTGCTGCGCGCGGTATCGGCGGCTTCGATGATGGCGCGGCACGAAGGGCCGCCGGAGCCCATCACGATCCCGGTGCGCTCATTCGAAATCTCTTTTTCCTCAATACCCGAGTCGCGGATCGCCTGTTCCATAGCGATGTGATTCCATGCGGCGCCGCCGCCAAGGAAGCGCATGGCGCGACGGTCGACAACTTCGTCGGGATCGAGACGTGGCGCACCATGGACCTGGCAACGGAATCCCAGCTCGGCATATTTTTCCGCCCGCACGATTCCGGATTTGGCCTCGCGCAGACTTGCCAGCACTTCCTGCGTATTGTTGCCGATCGATGAGACGATCCCCATTCCGGTGACGACGACCCGTCGCATAATCGTATGACCTTTAAAAATCTCGCCGCGGTTTGCTGTTGATTGGGCCACAGATTGGCCAGTTGCGTAATTCTGCAAGGCCCTCCGCCGGGCTCAAGCACCACTGGGCTGTAGCGCCTCATCCTGTTTGAAGAGGCCGACTTTGAGATCGTTAGCGCGGTATATCACGTTGCCGTCGGCAGAAAGCCAGCCGTCGGCGATGCCGAGCACGAGTTTCGAGCGCATGACTCGCTTTATATCGATGCCATAGATAACTTTTTTGACGGTCGGCAGCACCTGGCCGGAAAACTTGAGCTCGCCCAATCCAAGGGCCCTGCCCTTGCCGGGCGCGCCCAGCCAGCCGAGGAAAAACCCAACCAGTTGCCAAAGTGCGTCGAGCCCCAGGCATCCAGGCATCACCGGATCGCCTTTGAAGTGGCACAGGAAGAACCACAGGTCCGGCTTCACATCGAGCTCAGCGCGAATCATGCCCTTGCCATGCTCACCGCCGTCCTCGCTGATTTCGGCAATCCGATCGAACATCAACATTGGAGGCAGGGGCAGCTGCGCATTGCCGGCACCGAACAGTTCGCCACGGCCGCAGGCGAGCAAATCTTCGTACTCGAAGCTATGCCGCCGCGCGTCCACTGGCGTCGCTTCTCCACGCAGAAGGCCTGACTGACTTGCCATGCCGAGTAGGTAACACACCAAAGCTAGCGGGCAAAGATGGCGGAACCGCGGGCTATGGAGCCGCTATCGCCGCCGGAGGCCGGGAAACCGACTGCTTTCTGTTGCGATGCGGTTGCATCCAGAAGGCCGATTGCGTATATGTTGCAAATGAAACGGATTTGGCTGGCTCCCTAACGGGGCTGGCTGCTTAGGCACGAGACGAAATGGCTTCGACGCGGACCGTGGTAATACCGAATATCAAAGCTGGCGCCGAGCGCTCGCCGGATCGGTCGGCGCTGACCGGCTGCCCGTGGCACGACGTCAAAACTATGTTGCGGGAGGTCGGGTTGCGCCCTACCCGTCAGCGCATGGCCTTGGGCTGGATCCTGTTCGGCAAGGGCGATCGCCATCTCACCGCTGAGATGCTTTACGAAGAAGCCACCCGCGCGAGAGTACCGGTGTCCCTGGCCACGATTTACAACACGCTGCACCAATTCACCGAGGTTGGTCTGCTGCGGCAGGTCGCGGTCGACGGAACCAAGGCGTATTTCGACACCAATGTGACAGCACATCATCATTTCTTCGTGGAAGGCGAGGATGAGCTGCTGGATATCCCGGACGCCGAAGTGCTCGTTGGTAAGACGCCAACCCCGCCGGAAGGCTTCGAGATCGCGCGCATTGACGTTGTCGTACGTTTGCGCCGGAAGTCCTAGTCACCAGCGCACGCCATAAATCAGAAATTGTCGCGATTGCGCGGGCTTGACGAGCGCGCGGACTGCCGCAGCGCTCCTAAGACCTACTCAACCTTCTCGTTCGGATAAGCTCCCCAAAGCCGCTCCTGGCGAATGAAGCCGTCGAAGCCTTTGCCGCTGAACTGGCACCATGTGCCGTTGCAAGACTTGATTGTGCCGAGAACACCGGACTGCAGGTGCGCTGCAATCATCGATTTGACGTCGGCACTTTCGAAAAGGGGAACCAGTTCCTCCTTTGACTTCGGCACGACCGTCGCCGTCCGCCTGCCTGACAAAAGAGAGTGATAGACCCATCCTTCCGAGCCTTCCCAGTCGCGGATTCGACGCCAGTTCTCGAATTCCGCCGTGATTTCCACGGGCATGCCGGCGTGTGTATAGACCCAGCGTACCTCCTGATCCTTGTTCGGGCCGGATCGCGCATTGACGCGATCGGATTTGAGGCTCACGAATCTTGGAATTGGAAGCCCGCTGACGGAGCCGGTGGCGCCATCGCTGGCAGACCAGGACGGAAGGGCCGATAATCCGGCAATACCGGCTGCCAAGACGAGCCTGCTCAACGACATCCGGAAGCTTTGTCTTGTCACGGCCATCTGGTAGGAAAACGACGGGAATTCGCCTGACGCCTAGTGTGGGCGAGCACGGTTAATGACGGCTAAATCGATCGTACCTGGCGGTATTTCCGCCCATACCGGACAAGTGCAGCAGTTGAGATCCGATGGCGAAAAGTAAAAAGCCGCTGGTCATTGTGACGCGCAAGCTGCCCGATCCGATCGAGCTGCGAATGCGGGAACTTTTTGATACCCGCCTCAACGCCGACGACAAGCCCATGTCTCAAAGCCAGCTTGCCGAAGCGGTGCGAGCGGCCGATGTTCTGGTTCCGACCGTCACCGATCGCATCGATGCGTCCGTGCTGAGCAAATCGGGCGATCAGCTCAAGCTGATCGCGAACTTCGGAAACGGCGTCGACAATATCGA
>JBKPLN010000253.1:0-5525 GCA_046731635.1 Pseudomonadota bacterium
GTGGTAGGTTCGGTGCTGTTTGCATTGCTGTTCGTTGCCGATGCAACGCTGGAGAACAGTTCGCCTGCGATAGTCACGAGCCAACGCACTGGTCTGCCAGCGCCTCAGTATCAAAATGCGACAAAAACTCTTACCACTGCATCAGCGCCCGCGCCCGACATGACATCGCAAGCTGTACTTGCTGCTCAACCCAAGTCGGCGTCTGACGCGCTTGCAAAGATCGAGACCGGGGCACGTGAAACGCGGGCCGAAGCGCTGCCAGAGAAAGTATGGAGCGAAATGTCAGCCAAAAAGACGCGGGCCGAACCACCACCCCAAAATCGTCCCGTCGCGCAGTCCATCAACAACCAACAAAACCAATTCGACAGATTTTCCATTAAGGGCTACTAGCGCCTCTGCTTCTGGGCAGGCGCAGATGTGTCAGGCCTTTTGGCACAAAACACCAACAATGTTTCCCAACGGCAGTGTCACTCCTGCGCGTTAGTTAGCTGTGGGCGGGTTTCAGGCATCATCAGCCAAACCAGAGCAAACGCGGTCGCCGCACTGGCTGTCAGTGACAAAAACGCGATTTCATTGCCAAAGTGATCACTGAGATACCCGGCAAAGATCATGCTGACCGAGGCGCCGAGCCCTGTCGCGGTGCCGACAAATCCTTGTGCGAGATTGAAGTGGCCGGATCCATAGGTGACGTCAACGACGACCAAGGGTATCAGAACGCTAAGCACCGCCGCCGATATGCCATCCAGCAGCTGGATGATGACCAGCAAATATGGATCGCGCACGAATGCAAATAGAATTCCGCGGCATACGAGCGCGCCGATGGCAATGAGCAAGAGCGGACGGCGTCCCCAGCTTTGGGCCCGTCGGCCAACCCAGGGCGACGTTGCCGCAACTACAATCTGCGGCACGATCATACAGGCTGCGATCAGCGCAGGCGCCCAGCTGGCGGACTGCGTGGTCATGAAGCTTCCTACCAGTGGAAGCATCGCCGCGTTGGCAAACTGAAACAACATCACGATCAGGGCAAACTCGAGCAGCGGCCGATTGCGCGCAAGAACTGCAATGCTTGTTGTCGCTGGACCTTTGGCATCCGTTCTCGGGATGGCGCCGTGTGCCCGGTCCGGGTTGATGTCGTCCGCTCGTATGCACACAAGCGCCAACACTGTCGGAACCGCCAAAGCGACTGTCACCAGGAACACGGCTCGGCTCGACAACAAATATCCAAATGTACCCATCACCGCCGCAGCCACTCCTGCACCAATGGAGGCGAAGCGGGCATTACGGCCCAATCGTTGGCTGATCACCGATCGTCCGACAAGGCCCAGACTGATGGCGGCAATCGACGGGCCCAAGACGCAACTGCTGGCCGCATGAAGCAGCGCGGCAAATAGAACGACTGGAAAGATTGGCAAGATGGCATAGGCCAATGCGCTCACGCCGATCAGTGCGACAGCCAGTCCGGCGACCAATCGCTCGGACCGCGCCCAATCGACCAGTGCCCCTCCCGGCACCTGACCAAGCAGCGAAGTCAACCCGCTCACGGAAAGAATCAGGCCGATCTCAACCTGGGTCCATTTCTCCGTCGTCAAATAGACTGCGACGAAGGGGCCAAAACCGGTCTGCACATCGGCAAGAAAGAACACGAACCAATCGAGGCCGCGCGTGCTGCGCACCGAAGGTCCGCGGCGCTGAGGTGTGTCAGCAGCCGAGTGACCAGCTCTCTCAATATGATCGATACGTTGCGTTGCTTGCGCAAACAGGTCATTTCTCCGGCGTCTTTGCGGGTGAAAAATCCAACGGCTCCAAGGCTCCAGTTGAGCCGATGACAACAACCGGATTGCCGTCCCGATATTCAGGCGCGGCCTTCAACTGATCCCGGGTCGCTTCAAGTTTTATGTCATCGCGGTTCTTGACCGCACCGGCAAAATGCAATGCGTTCCAGCTTACCGCAATCTTGCGGCTTCCAACCCCAAGAAAACCGCCAAAATCGATAATGGCGGCGCGCACCTGCCCCCTCGGATCGACCATGATGTCGACGATACGACCCATGTCCTTGCCATCAGCCCCCTGCACCGTCCGGCCAAGGATTCCCCGCACTGCCGCACCATCAATAACGGTAACGGTAGGTTCTGCCGCCGCAGGTGACGATTCAGGTTTGGGACTATCCGTGGCTGACACGACTTGCGGCAGAGTTACGAGCAGGATCGCAGCCAAGACGAGGCCAATGTCGGATCGCTTCACGCGCACGAAGCCCTCCGCTCACGCAACAGATCGAAAATGAATCGCATCTGAGCCTGTAGCGCGCCACTCCGATTACGCGGCACGTCTGGTCAGACGACTCATTTCGCGGCACATCAGGTCGTAGTAAGCGCCTTTGCGATTCATCAGTTTATCCGGCGAGCCATCTTCGATCACCCGACCGGACCGTAGCACGACAATACGGTCGAAATTGCGCAAGCTCGAAAGCCGATGCGCAATCGCTATGACGGTACGTCTCTGCATCAGTCGGAGGAGAGCTTCGCGAACAGCTTCCTCGGAATCGCCGTCCAGCGAGGCCGTTGCCTCATCGAGCAGCAGGATCGGTGAGTCCTTCAGGAAAGCGCGCGCAATCGCGATGCGCTGGCGCTCGCCGCCCGAGAGTTTGACGCCGCGATCGCCGACGACCATTGCGAAGCCGCCAGGAAGCCTATCGATGAATTCGCATCGTGCCGCTTTGGCGGCTTGCAATACCTGCTCGTCGGTTGCGTCGGGTCGACCATACCGGATGTTTTCCATAATCGACCGCTGGAAAAGGGAGATGTTTTGAGGAACGACGGCGATTGCCGACCGGAGGCTATCCTGAATAACACGAGTAACATCCTGGCCATCGATGAGGATACGGCCGCCCTGTACATCATAAAAGCGCTGGAGCAGAGCGAACAGAGTCGATTTGCCGCCACCGGATTCACCGACCAATCCGACACGTTGATTCGATTCGATTCGAAGGCTGAATGTCTGGAAAACGCGGCGTCCACCAAGATAACTGAACGAGACATTGTCGAATTCGATCGACGCGCCACGCTTAACAAGCGGACCAGCCTCAGGGTGATCCCGCAGCTGGTGCTGGGCCAATAGTGTTTCAAGCGCTTCCGAGAGGCGCGCCACATGTTGCGTCACGTCAACCAGCGCCACCGCTAGGTCGCGCGTGGCATGGAGGACGGATAATCCCAGCGTGCAGGTCAGAACAACATCGCCGGCGGTGGCTTGGCCGTGTTGCCAGAGTGTAACCGCCCAAGCGACCAGTCCGATCGTGAAGGCGGCTGTTACCACGGCGTGCGCAATCCGCAGCCGTTCCAGATAACGAAGGCTTCGGCTGCGCGCCGTCATTTCGCTATCAACCTTCGCGCCGAAGCGATCAAGCTCGCGTCTTACCGCGCAGAATGCCTTGACGACAGGCATGTTGCTCACGACGTCGACCATCTCCCCGTCGACGGCCGCAGCCTTGGTGGCAAAATCGTGATGAAGAGGTTTTCCGGCAGCTGCAAGCCGGAACATGGCAACGACAATCACACTCCCGGCAACACTCAGGACGCCCGCCATCGGAGCACTGACCGTTGCGACCAAGGCAATTGCCGAGAGTGTCGCCAGGCACGGCGGCAGCACGTTCCACACGAACATATTCTCTATCGCAAAGACCGCATTGGAGGTCGCGGAGATGCGGCTGGTAAGCGTTCCCGGCAGCTGGTCGGCAAAATAGCTCGGAGCATGCCCGGTCACGTGCCAAAACAGGTCACGGCGCACATCGCCGGTTACTTTGACAAAAGTCGTGCTAGCGACCCAGCTGGCGGCACGCCAAAGCAAATTATCGGAAGCGATAAGCGCGCCTAAAAGCAGGAAGGCTACCCAGACGCTCTGCAGTAACCCCGACGTGAGGCTATCGACCAGAAATTTGACCGCGTACTGCGTGCCGACGGCGCACATGACAGCCGCGGCAACCGCCGCCGCAATCAACGCGTGCGATCGCCAGTGCCGCCACACATAGCGGCTCATAAATGCAAAAGGCCGACCCTGGTAGCTCGTCAAGTTATTCATGCACCCCGACCGACCTAAAGCACCACTTGCGAGATCTGCGACAATGTCGCTTACACCCCCCTTTCAATGCACTTTGGGAACAATCTTGACCCCGGAAACGTTCCAAGCATCGGTGGATTTTCAGGTCGGGGTTAGAGTTTTCAGGTTCAATAAGTCAAAAAATCAATGAGTTCAGCCCAATGCGTATCGCTCAGGTGGCCCCGCTGACAGAAGCTATCCCTCCCAAACTCTATGGCGGCACGGAAAGAGTTGTTCACTGGTTGACCGAAGAGTTGGTTGCCCTCGGCAATGACGTGACATTGTTCGCGAGCGGCGATTCCAGGACCACCGCCAGACTTGAGGCGACTTGGCCAAAGGCGTTACGGCTTGACGGCTCGATTCGCGATCCAAACGCCTTACACATCGTAATGTTGGAACGAGTGCGCCAGCTGAGTCATGAATTCGACTTGCTGCACTTCCATCTGGATTATTACCCTTTTTCACTTTTTGCCCGGCAGCAGACGCCATTCATCACCACCCTGCATGGCAGACTTGATTTGCCGGAGCACCAGCCGGTGTTCCGGACATTTCGCACGACGCCGCTTGTTTCAATCTCAAACTCACAACGGCGGCCGGTCCCGCAAGCGAATTGGATCGAGACGATCTATCACGGGATTCCCGAGAAATTATTGACGCCACGTCCGCTGGAGCCGGCTTACCTCGCAGTGCTCGGTCGTATCGCACCCGAAAAATCGATTGACCGCGCCATCCGGATCGCCAAACGATGCGGAATACCCTTGAAAATTGCAGCGAAAGTCGATCGTGTGGACCAGGAATACTACGACGAAGCCATCAAGCCCCTTCTCGATCCGCCGTTTATTGAATATATCGGCGAGATCAGTGATCGGGACAAATCCGAATTTCTGAGCGGCGCGATTGCACTTCTGGTGACGATCGATTGGCCCGAGCCATTCGGGCTTGTCATGATAGAATCCATGGCTTGCGGCACGCCGGTGATTGCGTTCAACCGAGGATCTGTGCCCGAAATTGTCGAAGATGATGTCACCGGCTTCATCGTGGAAGACGAGATCTCATCGGTGAGTGCGGTCAACCGTGTCTGCGAACTGGATCGCAAGAATATTCGCGCGCGCTTCGAACAGCGTTTCACGGCGCGACGGATGGCCCTGGACTATCTGGCGGCCTATCGAAATATCATGCACCTCAAGACGCCGCGGCTTAAAGTCGTGAGCACTGAGTAGGCATCTTGCTCATTTTCGCGTCGTCTGGATGTCGCCACGCAAAAACTACCATCCGTAACCGCTACGATGTGTGAGCTGGATCATGTTCAAAGGAAATTATTTGCCGACTGGATTACCGAATATGATTGGGATTCGATATGTCGAACACAGCGAGGACGTCGGCACGGAGCGGTTTGTAAGACCGGCCTTGAAGGAATCGCAAAACAACCGTCTGCT
>JBKPLN010000254.1:0-7690 GCA_046731635.1 Pseudomonadota bacterium
CCGCACACCCCCATGGGGCTTCAAGTATCAGCCCCATTTTGTGAATCTTGCCATCGCCGTTGAAACGACGCTTGATCCCCGCGAATTACTTGCGCGCGCTCAACAGGTCGAACTTCGACTTGGGCGAGACCGCACGAACGAAAGGCGGAACGGTCCGCGCACCGCCGATATCGACATTATCGCCTATGACGACGTGACGATGAACGAACCAAATCTGACGCTGCCGCATCCGCGTCTATTTGAACGAGCTTTTGTGCTGGTGCCACTCGCCGAAATTGCAGGCGATCGGGTCATCGCAGGACGTCGCGTGGCTGAGGCTGCCAGGGCGGTCGATGCCGGCGGAATCCACCGGATGCCCTAACGACGCAGGAACGTCATGCAAGCTGCTCCGACGCAATGGCTCGATCGTGCCGACTGTGCCATTTTGCGCGCATGACCGACGAAATGCCCTTCGCAAGTGAGTTCCCGCCGACGTCGGAAGCGGAATGGCGGAGGCTGGTCGAAACCGCGCTCAAGGGCGCCTCATTCGACAAGCGGCTGGTAAGCCGGACCTACGACGACCTGAGGATAGAGCCACTCTATCCACGAGCGGCTGGGTCAAAGCCCGTGATCGGACGCCTGCCAGGGTCGGGTTGGGGGCTGATACAGCGTGTCGACCATCCGGACCCGGCGGCCGCGAACGCGCAAGCATTGCAGGACCTGGAGAACGGCGCCACCGGTCTGGTGCTGATCATGACCGGTTCTGTCAGCGCCAATGGTTATGGTCTCGATCCGTCCCCGGACACATTGGCGCGTGTCCTCAAAGAGGTACAACTCGACGCCGGCATTACGATTGACTTCGATTTGACCGCGGCGGCCAGCACAGTCTTGCGGCATTTCGCTGTGCTCGTGAAAAATCGCAAGCTTTCCCCGGCATCCATCGACATCCGGGCTGGCGTCAATCCGATTGGCGGCTTTGCTGCTTCGGGCGTGAGTCCACAGCCCTGGAATGCGCTATCCAAAAACTTCGCGAACAGTGTTGGCGAACTGGCATCGCAAGGCTTTCGTGGCCGCTTCGCGCTTGCCGATGGGCGCATCATTCACGACGCCGCAGGCTCGGAAGCTCATGAACTGGGTTTTGCGATCGCCACCGCAGTCGAGTATTTGCGCGCACTCGAGCAAGACGGCATTTCAATCGATGCCGCCCGCGGGATGATCTATTTCCGCCTGTCTGCCGATGCCGACGAATTTCTGACGATTGCGAAATTTCGCGCGTTGCGAAAGCTGTGGGCCCGCATTGAACAGACATCCGGACTCAATCCAACACCCACAGATCTGACTGCGGAGACCGGCTGGCGGATGATGACCCGGCGCGATCCTTACGTGAACATGTTGCGCACGACAGTAGCGATAGCTGCTGCGGGACTTGGCGGCGCCGATGGTATTACGGCCTTGCCGCACACTGCTGCACTTGGATTGCCTGATGGCTTCGCTCGTCGGATTGCGCGAAACACGCAGCTCATTTTGCTCGAGGAGTCGAATCTCGCGAAAGTGAGCGATCCGGCAGCGGGATCTGGCGCCATAGAAGGTCTCACAGACAAGCTCTGCGCTGCAGCCTGGACTTTTTTTCAGGAGATCGAATCCGCTGGCGGAGCATGGGCGGCTATCGAACGCGGATTGATTCAGAGGAATGTTGCTGCCGTGCGCTCGGAACGCGAGCAGGCGGTGGCGAAACGCAAAGACGCCCTGACAGGCACGAGCGACTATCCTGACCTGAATGAAGCTCATGCAACTACGCTCGATGTGGCTCCGATAACATTAAACAAGGAGGCGAATCCGGCGATTAGCACGGAAGCCTTGCCGCGCATTCGCCTTGCTGAGCCGTTCGAACGCTTGCGCGACGCTTCCGACCGAATGTTGAAAACGACTGGCAGCCGTCCAAAGATCTTTCTTGCCAATCTGGGAAAGGCCTCTGACTTCACCACGAGGACAACCTACGCCAGGAATTTCTACGCAGCTGGTGGCATCGCAGCTGTCACCAACGACGGTTTTAAGGACCAGGCGGAGATGATCGCCGCTTTCAAAGCATCCGGCGCGAGGCTTGCTTGCCTGTGCTCGTCGGACAAGATTTACGCGACCGACGCAGCGCAGGCGGCCAAGGCGTTAACGGCCGCCGGCGCGTTCGTTCAGCTTGCCGGCCGCCCCGCGGAGAAGGAGGCAGCATGGCGAAAGGCGGGCGTTAAAGCCTTCATTTATGCGGGCTGCGACACGCTTGCGGCCCTGCAGGCCACGCATGATATTCTGGGCGTCAGATGAGTCAGCTGCCCGATTTCACGAAGATCAATTTTGCCGACACAGCTTCGCCTGCCGGCGCGCGGAACTCTGAATCCTGGGTGACCCCGGAAGGCATTGCCGTAAAGCCGGTTTACACCGAGCAAGACCTCGCCGGCTTGGATTTTCTGAATACCTATCCGGGCAGGCCACCGTATCTTCGCGGCCCCTACCCTGCGATGTACGCAGCTCAGCCCTGGACCATCCGGCAATATGCCGGCTTTTCGACAGCAGAAGATTCGAACGCCTTCTACCGGCGCAATCTCGCGGCAGGACAGAAAGGTCTGTCGATCGCCTTCGACCTTGCCACACACCGTGGCTATGACAGCGATCACCCGCGTGTATCCGGCGATGTTGGCATGGCTGGCGTCGCAATCGACTCGATTTACGACATGCGCACGCTGTTTTCAGGCATCCCGCTCGACCAGATGAGCGTGTCGATGACCATGAATGGTGCAGTGCTGCCGGTGCTTGCGCTTTACATCGTCGCTGCAGAGGAACAAGGCGTTCCACACCAGAAGCTTTCCGGCACGATCCAAAACGACATTCTTAAGGAATTCATGGTGCGCAACACCTATATCTATCCACCCGGACCAAGTCTGCGCATCATTTCCGACATCTTTGCTTTTACGTCGGCAGAAATGCCCAAGTTCAATTCGATTTCGGTGTCCGGCTATCACATGCAGGAAGCCGGCGCAACGCAGGATCTCGAGCTCGCCTACACGCTTGCGGATGGCGTCGAATATGTGCGGGCCGGATTGAAGGCCGGGTTGACCGTAGATCAGTTTGCGCCGCGCATTTCATTTTTTTGGGCGATCGGCATGAACTATTTCATGGAGATCGCCAAGCTGCGCGCGGCCCGCATGCTGTGGGCAAAGCTGATGAAGCCTTTCAATCCGGAAGATTCGCGTTCCCTGTCCCTCCGCACTCACTGCCAGACTTCGGGCTGGTCTCTGGCCGCCCAGGACGTTTTCAACAACGTTCCCCGCACCATGATCGAGGCGATGGCGGCGACCCAGGGCCAGACACAATCGCTGCATACCAACGCTCTCGACGAGGCCCTCGCCTTGCCGACGGATTTTTCCGCCCGCATCGCGCGCAACACACAGATCGTTTTGCAACAGGAGGCCGGCGCTACCCGCATCGTCGATCCCTGGGGCGGCTCATATTATGTGGAGCGGCTGACCTACGAACTGGCACGCAAGGCTTGGGGTCATATCGAGGAAGTTGAGGGCTTGGGTGGCATGGCCAGCGCGATCGAGGCCGGCATTCCCAAGCTCCGCATCGAGGAGGCCGCTGCCAAGACGCAAGCGCGGATTGATGCAGGCGTGCAATCCGTTATCGGGGTCAACAAATATCCTCCGGCCGACGAGGCCCCCATCGAAGTGTTAAAGGTGGATAATTCCGCCGTGCGGCAAAAGCAGCTCGAGAAGCTTGCGCGACTCAAAGCCGAGCGCGATCCTGTTCCATTAAAAGAGGCGCTTGATGCACTTACCCGCGCCGCCGATCGAGGCAACGGCAACCTCCTGGCACTCGCTGTCGATGCCGCGCGCGCCAAAGCGACGGTTGGCGAAATTTCCTCGGCGCTGGAAAAGGTCTTTGGCCGTCATCGCGCAGAGATCAAGGCCATTACCGGGGTTTACAAGCGGGAGGTCGGGATGACCGACGCCGTCGAACGAGTTCGAAGCGCAGTCGAAGCATTCGAAACCGCCGAGGGCCGCCGCCCGCGCTTGTTGGTCGCCAAAATCGGGCAGGATGGCCACGACCGCGGTCAGAAGGTGATTGCTTCGGCCTTCGCGGATCTCGGTTTCGACGTTGACATCGGACCCCTGTTTGCAACGCCCGCGGAAGCGGCGCGGCAGGCAACCGAGAACGACGTGCACATTCTTGGCGTGTCTTCATTGGCCGCCGCCCACCTGACCCTGGTGCCGGAATTGAAGTCCGAACTCACCAAGCAAGGTCGGGGCGACATCATGATCGTGGTTGGTGGCGTGGTGCCGCCCCAGGACTACGATGCCCTCCTCCAGGCGGGCGCTGAAGCCATATTCCCCCCGGGCACGGTCATCGCCGAGGCCGCCGAAAAGCTCCTCAAGACTTTGAATAAACGGCTCGGTCACGGCAAAGAGGCGGCCGAGTGAGTACCGTCCGCGCGGCCGCAGCCGTACTTTGGGGGCTGTCGTTATGCGGATGTATTGATTCCTCGGGTCCGATTCTGACCGACGCACGCCCGCTGTTCGGCCAACAACTGCAACTGCAGTTCTACACGCTACGCAAGGGCTTCGCGGATGAGCCCGAACAAGCCTTGTTCAAGTGGGATGGCGAGCGATACATCCATGCCGGCGGTGGCATGACCGACATTACCGCCTTTACTGTGCACCGGCTTGAAGGCCGCGCCTATATCGTGCAGAGCGCGACACCCAAACGACCAAATATCATCGAATACGCGGTCGCACATGAACTGACCGGGGGCGTCTATCAGGTTACTCCCATCGACGAGAATGATGCCGACGGCGCCACTCGCGCGCGCAATTGCACGCGGATTGACGATTCCCCTTGCCGGATCACGTCACAGAAGCAACTGATCGCCTTTGCGCGCGCCACCGAGGCCCGGCAGAAAGGTGAAGGCGGTCTGGTGCTTCGCCTTGCGAATAACTCGGAATCTCGGCGCTAGAGATATCGATGGCTTCGCGCAATCTCCCACCTTCAGATCTGGTCCGGGGCATCCGCGCGGGCGAGCGCGCGACCCTGGCGCGCGCAATCACGCTCATCGAGAGCAAGCGTGCCGACCACCGCAGAACAGCGCATCACCTCGTGCAGGAGCTTTTGGCGCGCACGGGCAAGGCCGTTCGCCTCGGCATCACTGGTGCACCGGGGGTCGGTAAATCAACGACAATCGACGTGCTTGGCACTTACCTCACGGGCAAGGGGCACAAGGTTGCCGTGCTTGCGGTCGATCCGTCTTCGACTCGCACAGGTGGCTCAATTCTCGGGGACAAGACGCGCATGGCGCGGCTCTCAAGCGACCCCAACGCATTCGTCCGACCATCGCCATCTTCCGGGACGCTCGGTGGTGTGGCCGCCAAGACGCGCGAAACGATGCTTGTATGCGAGGCTGCCGGCTATGATGTGGTGATGGTGGAGACTGTTGGCATCGGCCAATCGGAAACCGCAGTTGCCGACATGACTGATTGTTTTCTTGTTCTGATGCTCCCGGGTGCCGGAGATGAATTGCAGGGTCTCAAGAAAGGCATCGTCGAACTTGCCGATATGATCGCGGTCAACCAGGCCGACGGGGACAACATTCAGCGAGCCCGGCTGGCAGCGGCGGAATATCGTGCGGCACTCAATATCCTGGCGCCGCACTCTGCGACATGGTCGCCGCCGGTCGTCACCTACTCTGCACTTGCTCAACTCGGCATCGCCGAATTGTGGGCTCAAGTTCTCTCGCACAAAGCAAAAATGACGGAATCGGGGGAGTTGGCGGCGCGACGGCGAGACCAACAGGTCAAATGGATGTGGACGATGCTCGAGGAGCGGCTCACCGCGCGCCTGCGCAGCGACGCAGCTGTGCGGACAAAATTGCGGCAAGCCGAAGCGCAGGTTGCCGCAGGAAAACTTGCGCCCATGCTCGCGGTCGAAGAAATCGCGCAACTGCTTGGCGTCTGATGGCCGCAACGATCCTCATCACCGGCTTCGGGCCATTTCCGGGCGCCCCATTCAACCCGACAGGAGCACTGGTCGAAAAGCTGGCCCGGCTACGCAGGCCCATCTTGGCAGATGTGACCATCGTGCCGCATATTTTTCGGACCAGTTACGCCATTGTTGACGACGAACTCCCAAAGTTGATCGCAAAGCACAGGCCTGATGCGCTACTCATGTTCGGGCTCGCCCAGCGCGCAAAAGCGGTCCGCATCGAAACGCGTGCAAGGAATGCGCTGACATCCTTTCCGGATGTCTCGGGCCATTCGTTGCAAAGGCGGTCAATTGTCAGCGGTGGTCCCTCAGCCTTGCTGATGCCCGCGCGGACCCGACATTTGTTCGCTGCCGCCCGCAACGCGCGGATCCCCGTCGTGGTCTCGCGCGACGCGGGTCGCTACCTCTGCAACTATCTGTGCTGGCGCGCGACCGAGGCGTCGGCGCAAAATGGGCCACGTTTTGCAGCTTTCGTGCACGTGCCCCTCACGTCACGCACCGTTCGAAGGTCGAAAAAACGCGGGGTTTTGACGCTCGACGAGCTTTTACGTGCCGCGGAGCAATTCCTGGTTGCACTTGCAACTGCAACGCAACGAACGCCACGTTTAGGCCGGAAAAGCGCTGTGAGTGGCGCAGTCATGACCTTCAATCAAAATTAGTGAGCCTAATACTTTGACATCGTTGATTTTTCTCAAAGCTGCTGGCGCTGGGGTGCCGCCTGGGGTGCCATTTGGGCCCGCCAGCCCCACAGACGGCCGCCGATAGTTTTAAGATGATCTGGGATACCTAGGCAGCCCTCACCCGCCGATTTCGTTTACTCAGGCTCGCGGCCCGCCTAATTTTCTTCGCCATGTCGCCTCGAGGGTGGAAGAACAAGTCGGCTCTAACCAAGATCGCGCCGCGCGCACCGATCAGTCCTCACGATCTGAAATTTAAATTGGACGAGCGGGACCGGCTTGCCGCCAGCGACCCGCACCGAAGCCGAACGCTGGCTCGGTGATCCGCCGCCGTACCGGTCGGCATTGGCGCAGCGAGATCGCCGATAGTAAAGCGGCGATGTCCGCTTTACCCCCGAAAGGGGACGTGTGCAGTGCACGCGGCCATGTCTGCTTTGGGCCAAAAGCAGACATTCGCAGTGCACTCGCGCATGTCGGCTTTGGGCCAATAGGGGACATCGGACTTATCATTCAATCACTTGATCGGCGCGAGCGGGAACAAGACTGTCAATTCGATTTGACCGCGAGGACAAGCCAAAAAATTCCCGCCGCATATTGTAAATTGCCAAACTAAGCCCCACGATGCTTTTAAAGCGTTCGCGGGAGGGGGCGATGATCACCATTCCCGAACTGGCGTCGGAAGCTTTGGGATCTCACGTTGCGGCGCACATGGGTCGTCGGTTTGGTTCGACGGACGCAGGCTTAGTAGAACTCGTTCAGTCCGCTGCAAGACTTTCTCTCGACTGTATCGGCAACAGTGACGCGCTCTATCACAACGTCGAGCATACGATGCTGGTAACGCTCGCCGGCTACGATATTTTGAAGGGACGGAGACTTTTAAAAGAAACAAATGCCGACGATTACGCGCACGTCTTAGTCGCCTGTCTGTTTCACGACATCGGCTATGTTCGGGGTATTCTTAACGGCGATGATGAGGACGGCTACGTCATCGACGCTAAAGGCAACAAGAC
>JBKPLN010000255.1:0-1956 GCA_046731635.1 Pseudomonadota bacterium
GGCAGTAGTCACAGCCGTCAATTTCGGCGACTGCGATGGCAATGCGCTCGCGAGTCGCCGCCGAGAGCGTGCCCTTGCTCAAAACACCATGGAGGTCGAGATGACCTTGAAGCGCGGCTGGGCTGTTACTGATAACGCGAAACAGGTTGGGCACAACGCCGAGCTGCTTCTTAACGGCTGCAAGTAGTGGCTGCGACGCGGCGGGGGTGTCGGCTATGGCCGGTGTAGCGATTCTGGACATAACAAGCTCCTCTAGCGGGGACCGTCAGGACGGGCCGTCCGCGTTAGAGGTAGATCTTCCGATCGGCGTTAGAAGTCCCTATTATCAGTAGTCATCCTTCCGTTTTTTGGAAGATCAATGGACCGGATTGAAGCAATGTCCACGCTCTTGGCGGCCGTCGAGGCCGGGAGCTTCTCGGCTGCCTCGCGCAGACTCGGAATGCCTCTCGCAACCGTCAGCAAAGTCTCCGAGCTGGAAGCTCATCTGCGAACTAAACTCATCAACCGCACGAGCCGACGGTTCACACTAACCGACGCCGGCCGCTCCTACGTTACTGGCTGCAAGCGAATTCTCGAGGATCTTGATGAGATCGAACGAGCAGCCGCCGGCGAATATGCGGCGCCACGCGGAGATCTCGTCATCACAGCGCCGATTGTGTTTGGACGCCTGCATGTGTTGCCGGTCGTCGCCGAGTTCCTCAGGGTCTATCCTGATATCGACATTAGAATTGTACTCGCCGACCGAGTCATGAACCTGCACGAAGACGAGGTCGATGTCGCGGTGAGGATCGGCGAGCTGCCTGACAGCAGCCTCATCGCGACACGCGTCGGGACGATCCGGCAAATCGTCTGCGGTAGCCCGGATTATTTTGCCGCAAAGGGTACGCCGAAAAGCCCCGAGGAGCTTCGGCACCACAATTGCGTGACGTTCGACGGCTTGATGTCGCCAACGGGCTGGAAATTCGTGGTCGACGGATCGCTGGTGACCGTCACTGTCCACTCACGGCTCGTTGTCAACACGGCTGAAGCCGCAATCGACGCCGCGACCATGTCGCTTGGCGTAACGCGGGTGCTCTCCTATCAGGCGGCCGACGTCATGCGCCTTGGCAGACTTGCACTCGCGCTCGAAGAATTCGAGCCCGCGCCATGGCCAGTGAGCCTCGTCTATGCCGGACAAGGACTGCTGCCGCTGAAAGTGCGGGCATTTCTGGATTTCGCCGCGCCACGCCTCAAGGCGCATCTACTCGACGGATAAACCGAAGGCGCAGTTGATCAATCCTGACAATAGTAAGCCGCGTGCGGGAGCTGGATGGCTATAGTGCCATTGGAATGATCCAATAAATCCAGTGGGAGGTCCAATGTCCGCTTTGGGTCAAGAGCAGACATATGCACCGCAAAACGTCATGTCTGCTTTACTCCAAATAGCGACCGAAAAAGCGGACATTCGTTGGAAGATCAGTGAGGTCAGCGCAAGGCACTCTGGGGCGGTGTGCGGCGCCATAAAAACTTCGTCACCACCAACGAGCAGCGTGACCGTCGCGTTTGAAGGGGCGGTTTTGCCACGTCTATTCAGGACGCGACCGCAAGCGGTGACATCTCCGGCCGCTTATCGATTACCTTGTCGACTAAGCCGAAATCCTTGGCCATCTCTGCCGTCATAAAATAATCGCGCTCCAGCACGTCTTCGATCTTCTGCAACGGCTGGCCGGTATGCTTCATGTAGATCTCGTTGAGCCGCTTCTTGAGATTCAGAATCTCCTGGGCGTGCAGCATGATGTCTGTCGCCTGGCCCTCGAAGCCGCCCTTGGGCTGATGCACCAAGATGCGCACATTTGGCAGCGCGAAACGCAGGCCCTTCTGCCCGGCGGCGAGCAGCAGCGATCCCATTGAGGCCGCCTGCCCGACGCACAGCGTCGACACCGGCGGACGCACGAACTGCATGGTGTCGTAGATCGC
>JBKPLN010000256.1:0-3326 GCA_046731635.1 Pseudomonadota bacterium
GGGCCATTCGGTGCTTGAGCACAGGCTCGGCCAGCGTCAGAACATCCTCGACCGAGGGTGCAAAGCGGCCATCGAGAAGCGCGCGCGCACGCACCGCCAGCATGAGCGCCTGGCTTGCGCGCGGGCCGGGGCCCCTGGAGATCAGTTTGCCGATCTCTCCGCCTTCGGGTCCGGGGCGCGCCGAGCGCACCAGCGCCAGAATTGCCTCGACCACGGACTCGCCGACCGGCAGACGGCGGACCAGCCTTTGCGCCGACAGCAGATCCTCGGCGGTCATCGCCGGCTTCGCGCGAGACTCCTCGGCGCCTGTCGTATTGAATAGGATTTTGCGTTCCGCCTCCTGATCGGGATAGTCGACATCGACTTCCATGAGGAAGCGGTCGAGCTGCGCTTCGGGCAGCGGATATGTGCCTTCCTGTTCAAGGGGGTTCTGCGTCGCCAGCACATGGAATGGTTTGGGCAGGTCGTGACGCTGTCCCGCGACCGTCACATGCTGCTCCTGCATCGCCTGCAAAAGCGCCGACTGAGTCCGCGGCGAGGCGCGGTTGATCTCGTCGGCCATCAGCAACTGCGCGAACACAGGTCCGGGAATGAAACGGAAGCTGCGCTTTCCGCCCGGACTCTCTTCCAGCACTTCAGTGCCGAGAATGTCGGATGGCATCAAATCGGGAGTGAACTGGATGCGGCGCGCGTCAAGACCGAGCGCGATACCCATGGTCTCGACGAGCTTGGTCTTGGCGAGCCCCGGGACGCCGACCAGCAGCGCGTGGCCACCGGACAGCACCGTGACCAGCGCCTGCTCCACCACCACGTCCTGGCCGAAGATCACCGCGCCAATGGCAGTCTTTGCAGCGCGCACGTGCGCGGCTGTGGACTCCGCCGCCCGAACGATCATGTCTTCGAGTTTTTCGAGGCTTTCGCCGCTAGCCATTGTGTCAGTTCCTTTCAATTTCGCCCTAAGCCGCACCCTGCGCTATGCAACAAACACACCACGCGCAGATTTGCTGCGCCATTTAAGCCGAATCTGCCTCAATCTATGGTCAAGCTTACGCTATCTTCCACCGCCGGATCGGCTGAATCACGAAGATGCGAACAGGCGGGGCGGCCGCCCAATTATCGAAGGAAAACAATGGCGAAGGCAGGGCAGGGCAGATTGGAAGTGATTGCGGCAGGTCTGCCCCGCGAAAACAAGGGGCTGCCGCCCGTAGAGCGCTGGAATCCGCCTTATTGCGGCGAGATCGACATGAGGATCGCTGCCGATGGGACCTGGTTTTATCAGAAAACGCCGATCGGGCGCTCGGCTTTGGTCAAGCTGTTCGCTTCCGTACTTAAGCGGGAAGGTGACCAGCATTTTCTGGTAACGCCGGTGGAAAAAGTTGGAATTGTCGTCGACGATGCGCCGTTTCTTGCCGTCGAAATGAAAGTCACGGAGGGCGATGCCAGACGCGTTCTCGAATTCCGGACCAATGTGGACGATTGGGTCGCGGCGGGCCCCGGCCATGCCCTGCGTTTCGAGCCGCAGCCGGCGACCGGCGGCCTCAAGCCTTATCTCCATGTGCGGCGAGAGCTGTGGGCCAAAGTGACGCGTCCACTGTTCTACGATCTTGTCGCACTCGGAGAAGAACGTGATGTCGGCGGCAAGGCAATGTTTGGCGTCATGTCGGGCGGCGAGTTCTTTGCCATGGCGGAAGCCAGCGCGGTGCGGGAGTTCGCCTGATGCAGGAATCGGCAACGACCGCTCTCGCAGCGGCGGAATTCTTCGGGCGCGTGCGCCGACGGCTGACCCTCGACGTGCCGCCTGGTCTCACCGATCCGGGCATAACACCGGTGCGCGGCGATCATGATGCCGATCCGGTGATGCGCAAGATCGCGGAGGTGCGCCCGATCCGACCAGCGGCTGTACTGGTGCCGATTATCGACCACCCCGAGCCGACCGTGCTGCTGACGCAGCGCGCCCAGCATTTGCCGGATCATGCCGGCCAGGTTTCGTTTCCCGGCGGAAAGATCGATACTGGCGACATCAATCCGTCGGCTTCAGCCTTGCGCGAAGCGCAAGAAGAGATCGGCCTTGATCGCACCCATGTGGAGCCGCTGGGCTACCTCGATCTCTATATGACCACGCTCGGTTACCGGATCGTGCCGTTGGTCGGTCGCGTGCGGCCCGGGTTCAAGCTCAGACTAAATGTCGCAGAAGTCGATGCCACGTTCGAGGTGCCCCTCGCGTTCCTGATGGACCAGGCGAACGTGCAGCGCCATTCTCGCGAGTGGCAGGGCATGACGCGACACTACTATGCGATCACTTTCGGTGAGCGCTACATCTGGGGCGTCACCGCTGGTATCCTGCGCAATCTTTACGACCGGATTTACCGATGATCCGACCGATCTTCACCGAGATCGTCCTGTTTCTCACGCCGTTCTTGCTCTACGCGGTGTTCCTGTGGGCGACGCAGGCGGGGGTGCTGGATGTCAAATCCTGGCCACTGGTCCGCGTGGCGACGCTGGCTATCGCCGCGCTCGCGCTGGTGCTCGGAAGCTTCATCTATTTCGCGCATTTTTCCGGAGCGCCGCCCGGGTCGACTTATGTGCCGGCGCATATAGAGAATGGCAAGTTCGTGCCGGGGACCACGAAATAATGTCAGCCGAAGAAGGCCGCACCGATCTCAAAATCGGGGACACCTGGCTTACCACCGGCGGGCTACCGCGATTGCTTGGCGTGATCGATCGCGATGGCGAAGAGGCGCGCGTTGTCGGCGGTGCAGTGCGCAATGCGCTCATCGGCATGCCAATCGCGGAAGTTGACGTCGCCACCACCGCCGTTCCCGAAGAGGTCGTGAAGCGCGTCACTGCCGCCGGCTTCAAGCCGGTGCCTACCGGCATTGAGCATGGCACCGTTACGGTTGTCATCGACAAGAAGCCGTTCGAAGTGACCACGCTGCGCAAGGATATCGAAACCTACGGCCGCCACGCCAAGGTCGAGTTTGGCCGCGACTGGAGAGCGGACGCCGAGCGGCGGGATTTCACGATCAATGCGCTCTCGGTCACGCGCGACGGCGCGGTTTACGATTACACGGGCGGTCTCAACGATCTGAACCATCGCCGCGTGCGCTTCATTGGTGATCCGTCCAAACGCATCGCCGAGGATTATCTACGCATCCTGCGCTTTTTCCGTTTCCACGCAGCCTATGGCACCAGCGATCACCCGGATGCGGCCGGGCTCGCCGCATGTATCGCCGGACGCAACGGCCTCGACCAGCTCTCGCGAGAGCGCGTGCGCATGGAGATTTTGAAACTGGTCGTCGCCCCGCATGCGGTGCCCACGCTTATCT
>JBKPLN010000257.1:0-1911 GCA_046731635.1 Pseudomonadota bacterium
GTCCAGACCCTAGTGTTGCCAGGTACCCGGGGGCTGAATCTTGAACGAAAAACGGACAAAAAATTCCGGCGCGATGATCGTCGCATTCGCCGCAGTCGCCGCGTGGCGTGGGCCTTCGTCCCAAAGCCAGCCACATTTTGTGCAGCCGGCCAAACCGAGGCTCACAGCGAACAGGCACATAACGGCTACCAGACGTGTCATGATGGCGCGAGCATAGCCGATCACGGTCTGGGCCGCGATAGGCATCCCTCCGTCGGTGATACGCATTGCTTGCATGTCTGGATCGCCCGATTGGATGACAGAGGCATCGAGCTCGGTCTTTTTTCTATGGACGAAAGCCCTATATGAATATCCGAACATGAATGTAAGCTTAGTTTGCGCCTCGCGCGTCAAGTGCGGGGTACTTTTTGGCCTGTGGCGTCGCTGACGCCTCACGAAAGGCACCCAGATGTCAATCCGTCCCGTTAAGCGCATCGTGCAGTCGAAGCCCACTATTGAAGGTGCTGGCGTCAGGCTGCGTCGCGCATTTGGTTTTGGCGACACCGAGGAAACAGATCCATTTCTCCTTCTTGATGACTTCCGGAATGACCGGCCCAGCGACTATCTCGCCGGTTTCCCCTGGCATCCGCATCGCGGCATCGAGACCATCACATATGTATTGTCGGGCACGGTTGATCACGGCGACAGCCTGGGCAACAACGGAACCCTCGGTTCAGGCGATGTGCAGTGGATGACAGCGGGGCGCGGCATCATGCATCAGGAAATGCCGAAGGGCGATGCGCAGGGTCGCATGCACGGCTTTCAGCTCTGGGCGAACCTGCCGTCTTCGCTCAAGATGACCGCGCCGCGATATCAGGACATCAAGGGCGCGGATATCCCCGAAGTCATCGATGATGACGGCACTCGCGTGCGGGTCGTGTGCGGCGACTTCTGGGGCAAAAAAGGTCCGGTCGACGGGGTTGCTGCCGATCCACGATATCTCGACATCTTTGTGCCCCCTCGAAAACGCAAGACTCTGAAGGTCGAGGTCGAGCGACATGCCTTTGCTTACGATTTCGAAGGCGATGGAACGTTTCATGCGGCCTCGCAGCCTATCGGTGTACTCAGCGAGAAGCAGGTGGATGGCAACGAAATCCTCGTGCGGGAAAAGGCCGGAGACCGTTCGTTGGTGCTGTTCGATTCCGGCGACGAGATCACCGTGCAGGCAGGCGAGAACGGCATTCGCTTCCTACTGGTGTCCGGAAAACCGATCCAGGAACCAGTGGCTTGGTACGGGCCGATCGTGATGAATACCCAGGCCGAACTGCAGCAGGCAGTAGCCGAGTTGCGCAAGGGGACTTTCATCGAGCGCTGATTACAGTCCCTCTGCCTCAAGTCCTTTGGTGCAGCGTTTGTTGGCTGGCCAAGGGATAATCTATGCGCCTTTGGCGCGATGAAAAGACAGCCGGGATACCGATGGAAGCCGTGACACGTGCGCGCGACATGCGAGTGCACGATTTTGACTGGGACGCCACATGTTTGGGACCCCGGCTCCTTCTGGTGCTGCTCACTAGCGGGTATGCGAAGGCGCTTGCCGGCCGTCACGGGGTGCCGATCTTGCGCAAGCCCTACCAAGCTGCGGCCCTTGCGGAAATGGTCCGATCGACGCTTCATTCGCGTGCAGCAGGCGACCCCAACCAAGGCCGGTTACTTTAGTGCAATTCGAGCGTGTATCCTGGCGCAGCCGGTCTAGCCGCGACTTCCCTCCGTGCAAATTCTGCGAATAGGCGAAATCTAGTGTCAAAATGAAAACCCCGGCTTGCGCCGGGGTTTTTGTTTCGGATCCCTGCTCTAGTAGGGACTCGCGTAATAGTACGGCCCACCATAGTAGCCGCCGTAGTACGGAGCGGCCAGCGCTCCACCGATAAGTGC
>JBKPLN010000258.1:0-7226 GCA_046731635.1 Pseudomonadota bacterium
AGATGTGTATAAGAGACAGGCCTTGATGGCAGCCTCTACACGGCGATCGAGATTTTGAAAATGTGCCAGTTTCTTCAGCCGGGATTCGACCTCAATGTCCTTTCGGTTGGGGCCAAGGAAGTCCTGCAGGCTCAGCAATGCGCGAAGCTCAAAAACCGGAAATCCCAGCTTCCGCGCGCATTCGACAGAGCCGCGAAATTTCGCTTCTACGTCTTCCTTATTTTCGGTCATCAGGTCGGCTGCAACGAGCGCATCAACGCGCCGGATTTCCGGTTCCATCATGAGATCCGTGCCGTCCGCAATCAGCGCCAAAGCGCGGGTGCAGGACTTGCTTGCATCCTCAATATTGCCCAGCCGCCGCTGCGCATCGGCCAGATTTGCAAGAAGCCCGGGAAGCGAAATCCTGAACTCAATCGACTCCAGTCGATCGGTTGCCGCTTTAAGCATGGCAATGCCTTTTTCGAGATCGCCACGCTCGCATAGTGCCCATCCCAGAAAAGCTGATCCGAAAAGTTGAAATGGCCCCAAGCGGTGCTGTCCCGACACTGCGATCAATTGCTGCGCCTCGCGCATCAACTCATCCTTGGCTCCGCACAAGCCGAACAACCAACCACCTACGTAGGCTTGCGCAAGCGCAGTCGAATGCGGATGGCGAAGCGCGTCCGCGGCCTCAAGTGCGTCGAGGCCGACCTGAATGGCTTCATCGACCTGGCCGAGACAGAAAAGCGCAATGCTCAGCAGGGCCCGGCTGTGGACCTGCGTGTTTTGGCCGAAAAGCTCCGTCGCCGCTGCGTCACGTTCCGCCGAGTACAGCCGCAACGATTGTTCGAGCTGCTCCTTCGCTTTTGCATGATCGCCCGAATTGAAAAGCGTCATCCCCAACAGGCGGTGCCCGATAACACGGCCGGAGTCATAGGACTTTGCGCTCGCGAGCGAGAGAAAGCTTTGCGCCAGCGGCAAAGCGTCTTGAACCCGGCCCCGGCACATCGCGAAGGTGAATTGCCCGAAAAGGAATGCAAAGACCAGTGGCGTCGCCACTCCTTCCTTGCAGAGCGCAAGTCCCCGCTGACAACAGGCCGAGACGGCGGGCGAGGTCGGCCCCTGGGTTGCAATCAGCGAAGGAATCAAAGCGGCCTGGAGGTTCACCTCGAGCTGAGCGCGAACTTCGGGTACGGGAATTTCATCCAGCAAGCTCAGGCCGCGCCGCTGGTCGTCGATTGCCTCGATATGGGCAGACCGCCGCGCGGCATTGGCTCCGGCATCCAGCCACGTCTTGATAGCCTCCTGGAACTGACCGGAGGCGGTCAAGTGGTGAGCAATCAGCTCAGGGACGAACGGCCCCGCTGCGCCATCGCGCTGAAGCTCCTTCACGATGCCGGCGTGCGTGCCACGCCGCTCGGACTGGAGCATCGACTCATAAGCGGCGCGCTGAAGCAATGCGTGACGGAATTCGAAACGGACCTCACGATCTTCATGATTCGATCGCAAGATTTCCGCGTCTATCAGCGATTCCAGCGGTTCGATCACCTTCGCAACGTTCTCCTGCAAAAGCGCCGCCAGGAAATCGGCGGTAAACGCGCGCCCGATGCACGCCGCCGTCTGAACGACGCGTCTTCCATCGGCGACGCGATCAAGCCTCTCGGATATCATTGCAGCCAACGTCAGCGGCAGATCGCCGCGCCGGCGCGAGGCGGAAGATGCCTGTTCTTTTTGATCCACGAGGGACAGCACCAGATACTCGACAAAGAGCGGGATTCCGTCTGCCGCTTCGACGGCGCGCCTGAGTTCCTCATCCGAAAGATTTTGAGTGCGAGGCATGGTGCGCGCCAGCTCGTAACACTCATCTTCTTTCAACTGTCCAAGCTCAATGACCAGTTCCGCGCGCGGAAGGTTTGGACTTTTTGGAAAGGAGCGGCCTGTCAGCACGACCAAAACGGGGCTTTTTGCCAGGCTGGCAACGATCTCCTGCGACAACTCGGCTGATGAGGGATCGATCCAATGTACGTCATCAATCCATATCAACGTTGGTTGTCGCCTGGCCATTTGCTCAACAATGGAACTGAGCAGCGCAAACTGCTTTCGTTTAAAGAGAAATGGTGTCGGCGCACTGGCTTCGGTTGTCGATGTCAGAGACGTCCCGAGCAGGCTGCCAATGATGTCTTCGTTTTCCGGATTCTTTAGTCCAAAATTTTCCAGAAAATTCGCAGCTTTCTGCGCACGAATGGCCTTGTTGTCGTCGACCGTCAGCCCTGCTTCTGTCCAGATAAACATCCCAATCGAATAAAGCGGCGTGCTCGCAAATATGTCGTGGCAATGAATTTGCAGGACATTTGCATCGGCGACTTCGGAGTGCTTCATGAGTTCGAGGGCGAGCCTTGTCTTTCCGACACCGGCCTCGCCCGTAATGAGCACAGTCTCACACCGCGATTTTTCCTTTGCGCGATTCCAGCACTCAACGACGCGACCTACCGATTCCGCTCGACCGACGAATTGCGGGGCGCCACGACGGCCTCGATTGTAGGTTCGTCCTATGCCCACGCGCGGCTTTGTTATCTTGTAGATTGGAATGATGCGAGTTATGCCCTTGAATCTCTTCGGCCCGAGTGATTCATAATCGAACAGACCAGAGATCATTTCGAACGTTTCGCCACTGACAACAACCGAATTGGTTGGAGCCTCGGCCTGCAATCGGGCTGCCAGATTCGCGGCCTCACCAACGACGCTGTGGTCTTGCGCGCCGCCGCTTGCCAGTTCAGATCCGATAACGATCAGACCGGAGTGAATCCCGATGCGAACGGAAATGTCTGGCAGCCGCTGGTCGCGAAGCTCGACATTGAGCTCCTCCAACCGGTCGCAGAGCTCGAGGGCGGCACGTACCGCCCTTTCGGCATCGTTTTCATGAGCTGTCGGATAGCCAAAATAGACCAGCACGCCGTCGCCGCTGAATTGCGCGACGAAGCCGCCGTAACGCTCCATAACCGTCAACGCAAGCCGCTGGTATTGCAGCTGGAGATCCCTCAGGTCTTCGGGATCCAGTCGCTCCGACAGCTCTGTGTAGCCGACAAGGTCGCAAAAAAGAATCGTCAGGTAACGACGCTGCGGTACATTGGACCGGCCTGCCCCACTAGACCCAGTCGCCATCTTCACGCCTTGCGGATGAGCATTTTCAAGCACTTCACCCGTGCCTACTGATGGTTCTTCCCAGTCACTATTCACGCTGGGACCTATGCAGATTGTAAGCTAGGCTGAAGCCTACCGCTAGCTGAGCCCGGTGTCGCAGTAACCGGCGGCACGCATTGATCGGTGTGCTTAAGCAATTCTAGAGGGGGCTATGATGCGGTTTTTGGCGTCGCTCGGGCTACATCGTCGGTTCCCGGTAGCAAATTCACCTCCCGATAACTCGCCAAAACAGCGGGCCCTTGTGATTTGCACGCATCTTCGGCCTGGGCGTGTCAAGAGGCGGTCCAGTTACGTTATGCAGCCCATAAGCGGCCTTCATGTCGCTTCACTCATTGACCCCCAACGCTTCGATGTCGGTCTATACCATGAAGACTGGCACGGTCCGTTCAATCCCTTTCATGCTGAAAAATACGATCTTGTTTTCCTGACCGGCCTGCAACCGGACTTCGACCGCATGCGGCAGCTCGCATATTTTTTCAAACGCGGTGGCGCCAAGGTGGTCGCAGGCGGGAGCATTAGCACCATGTTTCCTGAATTTGCCGCGCAATTCTTTGATGCCGTGTGTGCCGGTGGCGTCGACAGCGTAAGACAGGTTGTCGCCGATTTCGAGCGAGGCGAGCTCAAGCCCATCTACAGGTCGCCGACGATGCAGATCTCGTCTTACGCCGTGGACTATAGTCTGCTCGCGCGCAACGGGATCAGTCCAAGCGTCCATCTCGTGGAAGCATCGCGAGGCTGCAGCTTCCGATGCAGTTTTTGCGTGATACCCCAGGAAGTCGGCGGCCATGCCAAATACAGTCTTGCCAACCTTTCCGCGGCAATTGACAACGCGCTTGCTACCAGCCCGCTTTTCAGTTTCCGCCGCTGGTATCCGACAATCATCTTTCTGGACAACAATTTTTCCGACGACCGCGAATTCATGTTGCAGGTCTGCGAGCTGATGCGGACGCATCCTAAAATCCGCGGATGGGCTGCCCTCGTCACACAAAACATCATGCACGATCGCGATCTCATCAAATACATGGCCGATGCGAAATGCATCACGCTCTTTTTCGGGCTTGAATCGTTCGACCAGGTGCTGCTGAAAAAATACAAAAAGAAGCAAAATCTCGGCCGCAATCACAACGTTATCGACGACATCGCTTTTGCCGAATCGAATGGCATCGGCATCGGCTACGGCTATCTCTTTGATCCGCGGCTGCAGACCGTCCAACAGATGGAAGATCAGATCCGCATGATTGGACAACACCCGGCGCTTCCGATGCCGGTTTATCTGAGCGTGGTGGCTCCGCTCGCCGGCACAGAGGGCTTTTGGGGTGACCTGGCTTCGGGCCAGCTTAGGCCAAACCTGCGCCTGCGCGATCTCGACGGTGAGACTATTGCCTATTCAAATCTTGCCGATGACACCGGAGCGATCGTGGCCTTCCTGGAGAAACTTTTCCGTCGCCCCTGGACCATCGTCAGCCGGCTTTCGATCTTCATCAAGACGATGCGACGAATCATGCGGTCGGGGACATTAGATCCCATCCATTGGTACATCATTGCGGCCGCTAACCTGCACTGCTTTGTCTGGTCGAGCACCTCGCCCGCTCAGGCGCGAACGTATCTCGCGGGCAGCGAACTGCTCGATCCGCAATACGACGAATATCCTGCCGACATTTCCAAGGAAGATTTCCGACACTATTTCGAGCCAATCGCATTGACTGATGCAGCAGGGGGCCCCGCCGATTGGCTTAAGCCTTACATACCCCAATCACGCAAAAAACCGCGGCCCGTTCTCAGCGACGCGCGCGAGGCGGTATCTGCGCACGCACTGGTCAGAACAAAAGGCGAGATCGCAGCCCGGCACGAGCTTCACTAACCGTCCAATTCATGTGCAAGCAAACCCGGCGAGCAGCCAGTCACCAAAAGCAACGACAAAACCAGTGAAACGCCGATTCCCGTTGGAATCAGGGCTAACCAGCCGCTTTTTGGATCGCCTCGAACAGTAATTTTGCCGGAAATGGCTTGCGCAAGAAGGCCACTGCACCTGCCGAGGCAGCCTGGCTCTGGATTAGCTCGTCATCAAGCCCGGTCATGAAGATAATCGGATAGCTGAAACCATCTGCGACCAATTGATGCGCCAGTTCGATACCGGAAATATCGCCGAGTTCGATATCCACCACGAGGCAGGTTGCCTTGCTTGTTGAGGCGCAAGTCAGAAATGTCTCGGCCGAATCGAAGGTTTCTGGGCAGTACCCGGCGGCAGACAACAGGCTTGCCATCGCCGCGCGCATTTCGGGGTCATCATCGACGACCGCCACAGTCTTTTTACCGTTCACCATGATATTTCCAAGTGCACCGGACAGCGGTCCGGCTCGACATTGAAGGAGCCGATGCGCCAACCGAGGCTGTGAGATTGTTCGCGGCGACGTGACCGCAAAGCCGGGTTGATAGACGCGACTTTCGACCTGCGTCTTGTTAATATCTGCCAAAGCGTTGTCCCCGCGTGCCACACGGAGCAGGCAGGAGGGCTTCATGGGCCGTTCTGATTCCGCGCGCTTCAGCTCAATTCCAAACGCCACTGGGACTCTGACTCGACTTGCCTATGCACACGCGAAAGCAAAGGGGGTCGACCCACGCTCCTTGCTAAAGAAAGCGAATCTCACGCTTCAGCAGGTCAGGGATACGAACCTGCGACTCAGCGCTCGTGACCAGATCAGATTTCTTAATTTTGTTGCCGACGCACTGCAGGATGACCTGCTCGGATTTCATCTTGCGCAGACCTCGGACCTTCGCGAGTTCGGATTCCTCTATTATGTTTCCGCGTCAGCTGACAATTTGGGCGATGCTTTGCACCAACTTGCCCGGTACGCGTCGATCGCCAATGAAGGCGTCGCGGTGAGGTGTGTTGGTGGCAAACATTTTGGCATCGCCTACCGTTACATCGGCGTCAGTCGTCACCTGGATCGACACCAGCTCGAGTGTTTCACGACCGCTCTCGTCCGCCTGTGCCGGCAATTGACGGGCATTAGAGTTGTGCCAGCCCAAGTCAGGCTGGCCCATCGTCGCGAGGCGAAATCCGCCGAGATGACGGAATTCTTCGGAACCGAAGTCGACTTTGGTGCCGCTGCTGATGAATTCTTGCTTCCGCCCGCTACCCGAGATTTGCCCGTGGTCAGCGCCGACCATTACCTGAACAAGATATTGACCGGCTACTGTGAAGAGGCATTATCCCAGCGGCCGTCTAAACGCAGCCCATTCCGCTCAAGCGTTGAAAACGCCATCGTGCCGTTGCTGCCGCATGGCAAGGCGCGAGCCGATGTCATCTCACGCCGGCTCGGAGTCAGCCAGCGGACCCTGGCACGTCGTCTTTCTTCGGAACAAATGAGTTTTTCCGGCGTGCTGGAAAATCTGAAGATGGACCTGGCTGAACGTTACTTAGCCGATGACGCGCTTTCGATTTCGCAAGTGGCGTGGCTGCTTGGGTACCAGGAAGTCAGTTCCTTTACCCACGCATTCAAGCGGTGGACCAATAAGACGCCGCGGCAGATGCGCACGCAGAAGGCCGCGTAGCCCGGTAACTCGAGTGCCCCCTCAAGACGGGGCAGCCTCTTGTTCAAGGACGCGTCTTAACTCCACGGCAATGGCTGCAGCGGATGGCGTATCTGAGTGCACACACACGGTAGTTGCTTTGACCGGGATATCTTTCCCGGCAGTCGTGGTGACGACTTGCTCGCGCATTACGCGCAGGACCCTCGCGGCAGCTTTCACCGGATCCACCGCATCGTGCACGCGACTGAGAATCAAATTGCCCTCGCCGTCGTACTCGAGGTCGGCATAAAACTCGGGGATGAGCTCGATGCCTTTGTCCCTGTAAACGGTTTCATGCGCCGTAGAAGCCATGCCGAGAACGGGGACTCCAAACGGTCGCACGGCATCCGCGATGGCAGCTGCGATTTTTCCATCGCGAGCGGCCATGCCATACAGCGCTCCGTGCGGCTTGACATGGTTGAGGGACATGCCTTCGGCATCGAGAAACGCCTTCAACGCGCCAACTTGATACG
>JBKPLN010000259.1:0-5753 GCA_046731635.1 Pseudomonadota bacterium
CAGCAACACCAGCCAGGCCGCGCCCGACAGGACGGCCATGGCAAGCGCCAGCCAAATCAGCACGGTCAGCCGGTTTCGCAATGGCAAGAAACCGGCCGGGGGTTTCGAAACGGAAGGCGCCATGAGTGCGACGAAGCTCACCGTGCCGCACGCAGCCAACGTCGCGGCAAAATGCACGCCGCGGACGAAGATCAACGGATCGGCCATCGGCGACTGCCTCAACTCGTTCTATGGACCAACGCGGAAACTGAAATCTCCCTGCGTTCGGTGCGTATCCACCGACAGAACGCGCCATATCACCTTGTATGTCCCGGGTGACAAGGCCTTGAGCGGCACGCGCAGCTGCGTACGGTCACGCCGGTCGACGCTTGCCTTTCCTGCCTGCACCGGCGCGCCGTTTTCATTACGCACCTCGATACTGCTGAAGGCAGGCTCGAGCTGATTGGTGAACCAGAGTACAACCTCTTTCGGCGCCGGGTTGACCGTGCTGCCGACGGCAGGGCTTGCCCGATCAAGATGAGCGTGCGCGAAAGCGCAACATGCTCCGGCCACTACAAAGAAGACGGTCGTGATGATGGTGCGCATGACTAGCGGCCGAACATAGGCCTCCCTGTGTTGACGTTATTACCGAAAATCGGCCGCCCGATCGTATTCGGGAAGATGTCGTCGAGATAGAAATGAAGCTGCCCGATGATGCCGACGCTGCTGTCACTTTGCCGATTCACGGGGATCACGGCCTCGATAGCCACTTGGTATGTGTCTTCCCCACAAAGATGATACCGGGATTGATGGTGCCCGTCGTCACGGTTCCGGATGTGGCCGTGTTCGACACCGGCGTCTGGAACGACGCTTCGACGATCGGGATGAGCCGATTGATGAAATCGGGTAAGCCGAGATCCACCACAGCGGATTTGAGGTAGGGCATGCTGTATTGGAGCGTGCCGCCCCAGTTGAGCACACGCGAGTTGAACTCCGTTTCGATTTCCTGTTCGCCGGTATCGGGGTTGAGGCTTGTAGTGATTGTCTTTGATGCGCCCGGAATTGAGTAACCAATTTGGCCGGTGATTGCGAACGGCCGCGCCCAATTGAGGCTAGGGGGCAGATCGCCGAAGCCTTTGCCGAAGAACAGAGCGGGCGTGTAGACATTGAAGGGTTCGGCACCCACGCCCTGGGCGCCCGTTCCACCCCATTCGATTTCAAGACCTGCCGAGAGCACAAACTCATGCTCGGCATTCTTGAACAGCCGGTACTTGAAGAGCGTCTCCAGGTTCTGGAAACCGTGCGCTCCATTCATGGTCATGCCACCAGGCGCATAGAGCCGCGACCAGGTCGGCGCAACGGAGATTGCGAAGTCCTCGGTGATGCGCTTGGCAAATTCGGCCGAGACATCGAACTGCTTGAAAGACGGATCGTCGCCAGTCTTTGACATCGAGATGGTTGGCAACGCCAGTTCATCATTGACGCCGGGGTCATCAATAGCGAGCGTTGCCGGGAAAAAACGGTTGCCTACGATCTCGTGAGCGCGTGCATTCGTTGCAGGTACCGCCAGAGTGACGGCGAGCATGGCCAACGGCCATGAATTCTTGAACATGGGGGAACTCCGGTTATCGCAATGACGGAAAGGCGAGCCGCCGTATGCGCGGCGGCAGTTGCGTCAGGCGAAAGCCGGAGGACCGCGAGCAGACCTGGAGTCGGCGATGACATCGCCTTTGCAAGCGACATTCGCCGGATACAGGACCTGCAATGTGCTTGTCGGTTTGAAATCTGCAACAAGCGTCGAATCGGGCGGGATTGGCGGGACGGCGACGCTGCACAGATTGCAATGATCGCACGGCTGCCCAGATGTCGGAAGGCTGTCGTCAGCGCCAGGGTTAGCGGGTGCTGTCGTTCCGCTGTGACAGATGACCGCAAAGGGATCGACCGGGTAGCCCGCGTACGTCGGCGCAATGCCCCACAAAGCCGTGTGTAAGGCGAGCGCCAAACCCGCGGCCGTCCCCAGAACCTGTCTGATACCCGCTCGCATAAGTCGCTGCCCCTGCGGGCCCAACCTATCATGGATATAGTGCCGCAATCGCCGATAAATTCCCGAAAACGCGGCTCAGCCCTTGTGTTTTGGCAGCCGATCCGCTTTCTCTGACCGGTCACCCCCGGGGATTTTTCACGAACTCCATGCGCCTATCCCGTTATTTCCTGCCGATTCTGCGCGAAACGCCAAAAGAGGCCGAGATTGTCTCGCATCGATTGATGCTGCGCGCAGGCATGATGCGCCAGGAGGCGGCGGGCATTTACGCCTTTCTGCCCCTTGGCTTCCGCGTGTTGCAGAAAATTTGCCAGATCGTCCGGGAGGAGCAGAACCGGTCGGGCGCGATCGAGCTGTTAATGCCCACGGTTCAGTCGGCGGATCTCTGGCGCGAGAGCGGACGTTACGACGCGTATGGCAAGGAAATGCTGCGCATAAAGGACCGGCATGAGCGCGAGATGCTCTACGGTCCGACCAATGAGGAAATGATCACTGAAATCTTCCGCGCCTATGTGCGTTCCTACAAGGACGTGCCGCTCAATCTCTATCACATTCAATGGAAGTTTCGTGACGAAGTCCGCCCCCGCTTCGGACTGATGCGCGGCCGGGAATTCCTGATGAAAGATGCTTATTCGTTCGATCTCGATCAGGTCGGCGCAACACACTCCTACAACAAAATGTTCGTCGCCTATTTGCGGACGTTTGCCCGCATGGGACTGAAATCGATTCCGATGCGGGCGGAGTCGGGGCCTATTGGAGGAAATCTCTCCCACGAGTTCATCATTCTGGCTCAGACCGGTGAGTCAGAAGTCTTTTGCCATAAAGACTATCTCGACATGCCGATCCCGCCGGCGAACGTCAATTGCGATGACGTTGCGGGATTGCAGAAGATAGTCGACAAATGGACGTCTCAATATGCGGCGACATCGGAAATGCATGATGCTGCGGCGTTCGGCAAAGTGCCTGCCGACAAGCAGGTATCGGCTCGCGGCATCGAGGTCGGTCACATCTTTTATTTCGGGACCAAATATTCAGAGCCTATGAAGGCCGTTGTGGCGACCCCTGATGGCAAGGAAGTGCCTGTCCACATGGGCTCGTATGGCATCGGGCCGAGCCGACTCGTTGCGGCCATTATCGAGGCGTCGCATGACGAGGCCGGCATCATCTGGCCGGAACCGGTAGCGCCTTTCAAGGTCGCGATCCTCAACCTGAAGCAAGGCGCCGCCGATACAGATGCCGCCTGCGAGCAGCTGTACCTTGACCTCACCGCGAAGGGGGTTGAAGTGCTCTACCACGACCTCGACGAGCGTCCGGGCGCGAAATTTGCGACCGCTGACCTGATTGGGGTTCCCTATCAGGTATTGGTTGGTCCGCGCGGTCTTGCGGAGAGCAAGGTCGAGGTCAAGAAACGCGCTGATGGCGGTCGAGAGACAATGACTCCCGCGGCAGCGCTTGATTTGCTGTCAAAATAATTGCCCTTCCGTGAGGCGAAGCTAGGCTCCGGACCCCGGCACCTGCGTTATTGCGGATTTCAGGCCCGTTCCGCGGTCTGCGGCGAGCCAATAATCCTGTGTGTTGCCAATGGCTTTGCTCTCGCGCCCTCGGCACGAATCCGCCAGAATTTGTGTGAAAAGTCGGGCGCGGGAACACATCGTCAATGACTGAGCCCAAGGGGACGCGGGCCTTCTCCCCGTTCGAGTGGATGCTGTCGCTGCGCTACCTGCGAGCGCGGCGCAAGGAAGGATTCATCTCTGTGATCGCCGGGTTTTCGTTCCTGGGCATCATGCTCGGGGTGGCGACACTGATCATCGTTATGGCGGTGATGAATGGATTCCGGAAGGAACTGCTCGACAAGATCCTTGGCCTGAACGGGCATTTGTTGATCCAGCCGCTGGAAAAGCCTTTGACTGATTGGGAGGAGGTGGCGTCGCGCGTTGCCGGCGTGCAGGGGATTCGGCTGGCTGCGCCGATTGTCGAGGGTCAGGCGCTTGCATCGTCTCCGTTCAATGCCAGTGGCGTCTTGATCCGAGGCATACGCCTGATGGATCTGGAGAAGCTTCCATCCATCGCCAACAACATCAAGCAGGGGTCGTTGAAAGGTTTTGACGAAGAGCAGGGAGTCGCAATCGGGCGGAGGCTTGCCGACCAGCTTTCGCTGCGTTCAGGCGACAATATCACGCTCGTCGCACCGCGTGGCGCGGTCACGCCGATGGGGACGACCCCGCGCATTAAAGTTTACAAGATTGCGGCCGTCTTCGAGATCGGCATGTCCGAATACGACAATGCCATGGTGTTCATGCCGCTCAAGGAGGCGCAGGCTTATTTCAACCGTGCCGGCGATGTGACAGCGATCGAGGTGTATACGGATAATCCTGATCGCGTCGATCGGTACCGCAAGGTCGTGCAGGACGCAGCACTGCGGCCGATCTTCATGATCGATTGGCGACAGCGCAATGCGACGTTCTTCAATGCTCTGCAGGTCGAGCGGAACGTGATGTTCCTTATTCTGACGCTGATCGTGCTGGTCGCTGCGCTCAACATCGTTTCCGGCTTGATTATGCTGGTCAAGGATAAGGGGCAGGACATTGCCATCCTGCGCACAATGGGTGCGACCCAAGGTGCGATCATGCGCGTGTTCCTGATCACCGGAGCTTCCATCGGCGTGGTCGGGACCATCGTGGGCTTCATGCTTGGCGTGGTCGTTTGTCTCAACATCGAGAGCATCAGGCAATTCCTCTCATGGCTTACGAATACGGAGCTGTTTTCGCCCGAGCTCTACTTCCTGTCGCGTCTTCCGGCCGAGATGGATTCCGGTGAAACGACAGCGGTCGTGATCATGGCACTTGTGCTTTCGCTGCTTGCCACACTCTACCCATCCTGGCGGGCGGCGCGCCTCGATCCGGTGGAGGCGTTGCGCTATGAATAGGACGTCTACCGCCGTCAGGATGGAAATGGTTGAGCACGAGCAACCGCAACCGCGTCAAAAAGAGGACACTCCCGTCCTTTTCCTGCACGACATCGAACGGCAATACCGGCAGGGCGACGAAACCCTGCGCGTGCTCAATGGCATCGAGCTTGCACTCTGGAGCGGGCAGTCGGTCGCGTTAGTCGCGCCCTCAGGCGCCGGAAAATCGACACTGCTCCATATTGCCGGATTGCTTGAGCATCCCGATCGCGGCGACGTTTACATCGATGGACAATCGACTTCGATTTTGGCCGATAATCAGCGCACTCGCATCCGGCGCAATGAGATCGGCTTTGTTTATCAGTCCCATCATCTCCTGCCGGAGTTTTCCGCGCTCGAAAACGTGGTGCTGCCGCAAATGATCCGCGGACTGGCGCGTTCCGAGGCTAAAAGCCGGGCAACCGAATTGCTTGACTATCTCGGTCTCGGCGCCCGGCTCAACCATCGACCGTCAGAGCTATCGGGGGGCGAGCAGCAGAGGGTTGCCATTGCACGCGCGGTCGCAAATGCACCGCGCATCCTCTTGGCGGACGAACCAACCGGCAACCTCGACCTTCACACCGCGGAGCACGTCTTCGGCGCTTTGTCCCAACTCGTGAAAGCCTCCGGGTTGGCCGCCATCATTGCCACGCACAACATGGACCTCGCGGGCCGCATGGACCGCCGCGTCACCTTGCGCGAGGGCAAGATCGTGGAGATTGCCTGAGCCGCGGCCTATAAGCCATTGAAATCCTGATATTTCTGCGTCAGCAACCATGGCTGCTTGAC
>JBKPLN010000260.1:0-1782 GCA_046731635.1 Pseudomonadota bacterium
CACTTGATTTGCCTGACGAGTTCGTGTTCTGGCCAGAGCCGTTGCTTTTTTTCCTCTTCGTAGGTGACCGGCATGAAATCGGTGACGAGAATTTCCCCCAATTCGCTTGAGAACTTTGTCTCAAGCACATTTGTCTTATCGATGTAATGTCGGGAAACGCGCGCTTCCTGCGTCGGACGAATGCTCCAATGGCCTCCGGTTTTCGGATCGACAATCGCGGCGAAGAGTGACGCGCTGTCGAAGCGCGGCCAGCAAAGCCAGTCAATCGAACCGCGATTGGAAATGAGCGCGGCCGATCGGCCGTCGCCGATGATTGCGTAATCCTGAATCTTCGGCTGTTCCATTACTTTCTCTTCGCCAAATTAACTTTCTTGCTCAACTACGCGCGAAGTTGAGATTGAAGCTAACGAATGAATGACGCGAGCAAAGTGATCGTTATCACCGGAGCGTCCGCTGGAGTTGGTCGTGCGACGGCCCGGCGATTTGCGAAAGACGGCGCGCAGATTGCGCTTCTCGCCCGTGGGCGAGATGGTTTGGAAGCCGCACGAAACGAAGTCGAAGAACTTGGCGGCAGAGCAATCGCAGTAACGATCGACGTTGCCGACGCCGATGAAGTGGAAGCCGCGGCAGCGCAAATCGAGCGGGAGCTTGGGGAGATAGATATCTGGATCAACAATGCCATGGCCTCTGTTTTTTCTCCGATCCAGGAAATGACGCCGGAGGAATTCCGTCGCGTCACAGAAGTGACTTATCTCGGTTGCGTGTACGGCACGCTCGCGGCGCTCAAACGCATGGTGCCGCGCAATCGCGGCATGATTGTGCAAATCGGTTCGGCGCTGTCCTATCGCGCCATTCCGTTGCAATCGGCCTACTGCGCGGCGAAACACGCGATGCGGGGATTTAGCGACTCGCTGCGGTGCGAACTCCTGCATAAGAAGAGCAACGTGCGCGTGACGATGGTGCAATTGCCCGCGCTGAACACGCCCCAATTCAGTTGGGTGAAAAGCCGGCTTCCACGCAAGGCGCAACCGGTCCCACCGATTTTTCAACCGGAGGTCGCGGCTGAGGCGATTCATTTTGCCGCGCACAATTCGCGCCGCGAATTTTACGTTGGTTGGCCATCGATCCAAGCAATCGTCGCCAACAAATTCATTCCGGGCTTGCTCGATCATTTTCTCGCCCGCACCGGCTACGATTCGCAGCAATACGATGGCCGCGAAGATCCGAACCGGGCGCACAATTTGTGGCAGCCTGTTCCCGGTGGTCACGGAGCACACGGCAACTTCGATGACCGCGCAAAATCCTATAGCGCGCAACTGTGGCTGAGCGAACATCGCGCCTGGATCTTGCTCACAATCGCAGGGATCGCACTCGCCGCGGCGATTGTATTTCTCACACTCGGGTAGGATCGACAATCGACGGCGGCTGATCAGAGGTTCTGATCGGGCGAGTGTTTCACCGCCACGCCGCGAACGTAAACGAGCTCGCCCCGAGCGAGCCGGAGATTGTGATCAGCCCAACGCCAATGACTGAGAGGACAATGGGAACATTGTCGCCCGGCGCGCGATGCATCCGCAGCCAAAAGTTCACGCAATAAGGTGCGACGGCGAGCAAATTGTTCAGTCACTGTTTTCGAAAATTATCGGGGCACCCGCGAAAAAGTGTTGCAAATACGGCGAGAGACCTCGCTGTTGTTTTGAATTGAGTCGCTAAGCCGTTCAGCCTCCAGCCCGTGGCGAGTTCGATAAGATGACGTCTGGATCGCGGAAGTAGAGGCTGTGG
>JBKPLN010000261.1:0-2370 GCA_046731635.1 Pseudomonadota bacterium
CCTTTCCCCCGGCGATCATTGCCGCACTCGCACTCGCGATTGGCCTGAGCTTTGTCGACGGATTACTCGGGATCGTGGCGGGTGTTTTTTCGGCAAGTCTGCTGCTCGCTTATGGCGTGCTCGGCTTCGCGGTCCTGCACGCAATAACCGCGGGCATGAACATGCGCGGCTTGGTGCTCGCGCTCGCTTATGCGGCTGTGATCGTGCTTGGTTGGCCACTGCTCGCGCTCTGCCTGCTCGGCCTCTTCGATTCAATCGTTGACTTGCGAGGCCAGGTCGCGCGCAAACGTGGCCCCCCTGCCCTTTCGTGAGATCAAATTGGTGATGAAAATCGAAATTCAGAAGGAGAAACAAAAATGGAAGTGATTCTGCTCGAGCGCGTCGGAAAGCTAGGACAAATGGGCGACGTCGTGCGCGTAAAAGATGGCTTTGCCCGCAACTTTTTGCTCCCGCGCGGCAAGGCCTTGCGAGCGACGGTCGACAACAAGAAGCGGTTCGAGGGGATGAAGGCCGAGCTTCAGGCGCGCAACCTGGAGATGAAGGGCGAAGCCGGCAAGCTTGCGGGCAAGCTCGACGGCAAGAGCTTCGTGGTGCTGCGTCAGGCGAGCGAAGCGGGTCAATTGTTTGGCTCTGTTTCCGCGCGTGATATTGCTGCCTTGCTCAAGGATGACGGAGCAGAGATCGCGCGCTCGCTGATTGCGCTCAATGCACCAATCAAGACGATCGGCCAATACAAAGTGCCATTGACGCTTCACCCCGAAGTCGAGGTCGCAATCACCGTTACAGTCGCGCGTAGCGCAGACGAAGCGAAGCGCATTGCGCGTGGAGAGGATGTGACGGTGAGCCGTACAGACGCCGAGGAGGCGGCTGCTGGTGCGGCAGCTGCTGCGGAAGCGATGTTTGAACCCGAGGCCGCAAGCGCTCGGCGCGATCGCGAGGACACAGGAGCGACGGCCGCGGCCGAGGCGGAAGCCGCCCAGACTCCTGCCAAGCCTGCAAAAGCCAAGAAGAAAAAGAGCGAAGAGGCGTGAGTCGGGTCGTCCGCTAATTTCGATTTATCGCTGCCTGGTGCCTTCGGCGGGCTTTGCCTCGCCTGCCGCGGGCGCGCTTGGTTTCCGCGCCGCCGATCCGGGTTCGGGCGCAAGGATATCAGCGGGCCTGGACTCAGACGCCTTGGACTCCCCGGGACCCCTCGCCTCGCCTGGCTTGGACGCCGGGTTTTGTCGTCGCCTCTGGCCGCACGCTTTGATGCGCGCGGCGGAGCGGGTCCGCTGTCCAATCCTCGCAGATAACTGGACATGGCAGCGGCCGTTTCGCGGCTGGTCATATAATGTTCGCGCAGGAAACCATCGAGACCGAATAGCCCCCCTGATTTGGCCAACCCGCGGGGCGATTTGTGACAAGCCGAACAGTGGGAGGCGAATAGCTGGGCCGGACTTTTGCCCCGATCGAGGCTTTCCTGCGCGCCCGCGCTGTTGCCAAGGAATGCCATTACGATGCCGCCCACGAGACCTGTCCTGCAGACGCGTCTTTTTAGATTCATCCGTTTTCACACTCCCTTGGCGTCCATTTGTTCGACAATGAAATACCTTGCTAGCGCATTATCTTACAATTGTGACTGCGTTCGGACGAATGGTGGCATTGCGTTTTGCAGCATTGCTGGGGCGGGGCAACTTTGATTAAATACCTAAGAACGCTTGTGCATCCGCCGCGTTGTCATTTCGAAAAACCCGGCAGCGCGGGGATTGGGGTGATGGAGGCGGCCGATGGACCGGTTGCTTCAGACTTTGTTCGGTGCATTCATCCGGCGGGGTACGTTCAAGCTCACCACCTCGCGGGGAAAGACTCTTGCATTTGGCGATGGCACTGGCGCGCCGGTTGCAGTGCGTCTTACGACGCGCGCGGCTGAAGTCGGAATATTGTTCGACCCCGAGCTCAAGTTCGGGGAAGCGTATATGGATGGTACGTTGGTGGTTGAGCAGGGCACAATCGCCGACGTACTTGCCGTTGTGCTCGGCCAGGAAACCGAGGTCCCCGGTTGGGCACGCCCGCAATGGCTTCTGCGCTATGTCTGGCGCCGACTAGCCCAGTTCAATCCGCGCCAGCGCGCCCGACGCAATGTCGCGCACCATTACGACCTGGACAGCCGTCTGTACTCCCTCTTTCTCGACGCGGACAGACAGTACAGCTGCGCATATTTCGATACGCCGGACACATCGCTCGATGACGCACAGCTCGCCAAGAAACGGCACCTCGCAGCCAAGCTCCGGCTCGAGCCCGACCAACATGTCCTCGATATTGGTTCCGGTTGGGGCGGCCTTGGCCTTTATCTGGCGGAATTCGGCGTCGCCAACGTGACCGGGATCACCC
>JBKPLN010000262.1:0-3655 GCA_046731635.1 Pseudomonadota bacterium
GATTCCTCGGATGCCAGGAAAACGGCGGGACCGGCGACGTCCTCGCCGGATCCGACCCGGCCCATCGGCACGCCCCTTCGCCGGCCTTCGTAGATTTCCGGATCGGCGTACATCGCCTCGGTGCCGGGCGTGCGGATATAACCGGGCGTGATTGCATTGGCGCGAATGCCGTAAGGCGCCCACTCCATCGCCTGCAATTTCGTCAGCATGATCAGGCCAGCCTTCACCACGCTGTAGGCACCCGCCCAGTTGTAGGGAAAAAGACCGGCGATCGAAGCAATATTGACGATGGCGCCGGACTTCTGCGCGATCATGTGTTTCGCAGCCGCCTGGCTCACGAGGAACGCGCCCTTCAGGCCGATATTCATCATCGTGTCCCAGGCCGTTTCCGGCAGTGCTTCCAGTTTCCCGGGAACGATCTTCATCGCGTTGTTGACGACAATATCAATGCGTCCGCGCTCCTTGATGATGGTTTCGACGAGCCGATTGATGTCGGCGGACCTGGCAACGTCGGCGACCACCGGAAGGCTCTTGCTGCCGAGTGCCGCTGCGTCTTTTGCCGTTGCGTCCGCGGTCGCGGGATCGACATCGTTGACGACGATGTGGGCGCCTTCGCGCGCATAGGCCAGGGCGATATCGCGGCCGATGCCGCGGCCCCCGCCGGTAACCAGCGGCACCTTGTCTTTCAGTCGCACGGAACTCCCCCTTACGCTGCATGAATTGCGTTGGAAAAACGACGCTAAAGCCCGCATACGAGGCCGACAAGGGCGCATCGGGCCTCGAAAATGGCACCTATGAGTGCCATCTTTGCTATTGAAAGAATCATTCCAGCGTGTTTTTTCTAGCGTTTTCGAGAGCTAACCCCCGGCCCGACCACCGGTCCAACCCAAGGGCAATGGAGCTGATCACCGGATATGGCGTCAGGGAGATGATCTCGCGCGAGCGCCACCGTCGTCGCCGCCGCCACTATGGACACTAAGTCTGAAAATTTGCAGCAACCTACTTTTCAAAAATCCGAAGGCCAGCAGCAATGCCGCTATCGATGCCACATTGCGGAATCGGGCACGGCCCGCTTCATTTCGACCATTTCTCGGCGCGGGCGCGCAACGTCGCCGACACGTCGAGACCCCATCTTGCGATGCGGCTGCCTAAATCGCACATGACGATGAGTGACGGATCCGACAAGAGCATTGACGGCGTGGCGAGACTTCTGATCATCGGCGCCAGCAGAGGGATTGGCTTTCAAACCGTGAAAGCCGCCCTCGAAGCGGGACATTCGGTTCGTGCCCTGGCGCGGTCGGCCCGAAGAATACCTGTTGGTCACCCCAAACTCGAAAAAATGGCCGGCGACGCGCTCGAGATGGCTACGGTGAAACGCGCGCTGATCGGAATCGATGCAGTCATCCAGTCGCTTGGCGTTTCGGCCGGGCCCGAAATCATCCTCAAGCCGACGCGGCTTTTCTCCAAAGCGACCCAAGTGCTCGTCACCGCGATGCAGGAGGCTCGAGTCAAACGATTGATCTGCATAACGGGCTTCGGGGCGGGCGACAGCCACGGCAGTGGCGGCCTTCTTTATAGCGTGGCTGTCCATCTGCTGCTGGGACATATCTATGATGACAAGGACGTACAGGAGCGCATCGTCCGCCGGAGCAAGCTCGACTGGGTGATCGTGCGTCCCGTGATCTTGACCAGCGGGCCAAAGACGAAAGTCTATCGCGCGCTAGTCGATCCGCGCGACTGGACATGCGGTTTCATCTCGCGCGCCAACGTGGCGGATTTCCTCGTCAAGCAGATCAACAACAACTCCTTTCTGCATAAGACGCCGGTGCTCACGAGCTGAAAGCACGATGTCCGCTTACCCCCGAAACCGGACATGCAGCGCGGGTTATACTTCAATGCGCTCAATCAACGTCAGATCATCGCCCGCTGCCTTCGAACTATTCACCCTCCGCGACACCGGAAACATCTGCAGTGACCTCTGATCCCAGGGCCTAAGCAACTCCGACCCCGCGCCTCCTGACAGCCACGCGTCAAACTGATAGGGCGTCAGCAATGCCGGCATCCGGTCGTGGATCTTGCCCACGAACTCGTTGGCGGTGGTGATGATCATCGTGCACGACCTCAGCGGCACGCCGGTCTCGATGTCCTTCCACTCGTCCCACAACCCGGCGATGGTCAGCGCTGACCCATTCTCCGTTGAGAAGTAGTACGGCTGCTTGCCAGTGGGCGTACTCTGCCACTCGTAGTAACCCGAGGCGGGAATGAGGCAACGTCTGCGCTTGAACGCATCGCGAAAGATCGGCTTCTCGGAAATAGTTTCGGCTCGGGCGTTGAACGTTGCGGGGACATCCTTCGCCCGCTTCTTCCACCACCATGGTACGAGCCCCCAACGCATCGGCACCAGGTCGCGCTTGCCGTCCTCCTCGACCACCGTGTCTATCGTGTCGGTAGGGCAGATGTTGTAGCGAGCCGGCAGATTGCGCTCAGGGGTGGCGGGCACGGACAGGCGATAGAGCGCGACGATCTCGCGCCATGTCAGCCGGTTGGTGAAGCGACCGCACATCGATCGGATATAAGCACGGCGATTGCAGCTAGCACCCTGCCGAGGACAACGCCGAAAGCGGGGCACTACACGCCAACCGATTACGGTTGCTTCAATGTGTTTAGCGCTGCCAACTTTCCGCCACGCGCCTTCTGACCACTCGCAGGGATACGGAATTATGTAAGTACCGCTCTGATCCTCGCAAAGGATTTGCAGAGGATGATTTTCTTTAGGGACACCTTGGCTGAATTGAGCCAAACGGGACTCTCGCGTTGCCATTTTATGTCTTCTTGATTGCGATGCTAATGACTCATGGGACTAGCCGCTGCGATGGACCTGCCAGCCGACTCATCACATTGTAGCGCGAAGTCCTTTCAGGTGGTGCGAGCCTGGAGTTTTGGCAGAAAATCCCAGCTGTCGTTACCGAAAACTCATCCGCACGAATTGATGGTAAAGTACACATCCATTCACGACGCGACCGCAAGCGGTGGTATCTCCGGCCGCTTATCGATCACCTTGTCGACTAAGCCGAAATCCTTGGCCATCTCCGCCGTCATAAAATAATCGCGCTCCAGCGCCTCTTCGATCTTCTGTAGCGACTGGCCGGTATGCTTCATGTAGATATCATTGAGCCGCTTCTTGAGATTCAGAATCTCCTGGGCATGCAGCATGATGTCTGTCGCCTGGCCCTCGAAGCCGCCCTTGGGCTGATGCACCAAGATGCGCGCATTTGGCAGCGCGAAACGTAGGCCCTTCTGCCCGGCGGCGAGCAGCAGTGACCCCATTGAGGCCGCCTGCCCGACGCACAGCGTCGACACTGGCGGACGCACGAACTGCATGGTGTCGTAGATCGCTAGCCCTGAGGTCACCATCCCGCCCGGGGAGTTGATGTACATCGAGATTTCCTTCTTCGGATTCTCGGCTTCCAGGAACAGCAGCTGCGCGATAGCCAGTGAGGCCATGCCGTCTTCGATCGGTCCGATGATGAAGATGATGCGCTCCTTCAGGAGCCGCGAGAAGATGTCATAGGCCCGCTCGCCACGGTTGGTCTGCTCGACCACCATGGGGACCAAGTTCATGTAGGTAGCGACGGGATCTCTCACGTGGTTCTCC
>JBKPLN010000263.1:0-1622 GCA_046731635.1 Pseudomonadota bacterium
CAATATTACGGTCCAGAGTCGGATGCCGAATATGTTGTAGCCAAACCTCAATCATTCCACATGGCGGTTAATAAGCTGTGCCTTGTCGTGGGGTTGGGGCCAGTACCCTGCCATCAAACTTTTCAGCGACAGGGTGGAGCATCGAGGCGATTATACCCTTGTGTGTACCGAAAACCTTATCCGCATTGTTTAGCTGAGAGAATCGCCTAACGTCAGCGCACAATGTTGGTGCTGTTCTGCCTCGTTTCCATTTTGATCTTGCCATTCAAGTCGAAGAGCCGACTTGAGGCGGAAAACGTCGCGCTTCGACATCAGGTGATGGTGCTGCGGCGTCAGGTTGGGGGACGGGTTCATCTCACGAACTTCGATCGGCTATTTCTTGGTCCAGCTTTACCATTGGTTTCCGTCGATCCGTCGAGTCCTCGCCATCGTTCAGCCGGAGACTGTAATTCGTTGGCATCGGGCCGGCTTTCGCTGCTATTGGCGTTGGAAATCACATTCTCGGGGCGGGCGGCCGCAGATTGACACGGAGCTGCGCGCCTTGATCCGGCGGATGAGCAGCGAAAACCCACTGTGGGGCGCGCCACGCATCCACGGCGAACTGCTCAAGCTTGGATTTGACGTCGCACAGTCGAGCGTTGCCAAGTACATGGTCAAGCGCTGTGGACCTCCAAGTCAGGGATGGTGCACGTTTCTGCGTAATCACGCACCGGACATTGCGGCCATGGACTTGCTTGTTGTGCCAACCATTGGCTTCGACCTGCTCTATGCCCTCGTCATCGTCAGGCTGGATCGGAGACAGCTCGTCTGGATCAACGCTACACAGCATCCAACGGCAGAATGGATTGCACGTCAGCTGACCGAGGCATTCCCGTGGCATGAGGCACCACGCTACCTTGTCCGGGATCGGGACCGCAGCTATGGCGACGTTGCTCTACGGCGAATTCGCGCCATGGGCATTCGCGATAAGCCCATCGCACCAGCCTCACCTTGGCAGAACGGCTTTGCCGAACGGTTGATCGGCAATCCGGCGCGAGTGTGTGGATCATATCGTGGTCTGGGGCGAGGGGCATTTGCGCCGGATCTTGCGAGCCTCTGCTCACTATTACAACACCATCAGAACGCACCGGTCACTAGACAAGGATGCGCCAGCCTTTCGCTCTGTTGAGCGGGTAGGAACGATCACGTCATATGCAATCCTCGGCGGCCTTCATCACCATTATGTTCGGATTTAGGTTTTCGGTACACACATCGGTCAGGCCGGCGCGACTTCGCGTGGTTTAATGCCTAGAACGGAGACTGCCATGACCAGTGCAGACGACGCTAAGCGTGACGCTAAGTTTAGGGCCGCTTGCGAAGAATATATTCGTGAAGCTATGGCGGATGGTCTCAACCGCGAACAAGCTCTCGCCAAGTTGGAAGAGATAACAAAAATCGCTTTTGGCGAGTCGATTGCCGAAGCGCGCTCTTCGTTCAAAGTTCTCCCTGGTGGAAAACCAAACGAGGAACATTGACTGAAGCAGGGGCCTCGCCGTTCACCAATGAATCGCTCGGCCGCAAAATCCCGGACGCGCGTTGATGCAAAGCGGAACTGAGTATGTCTGTTTCTGGCCCTTAGCGAC